>PUOI01000314.1 GCA_003552765.1 Candidatus Hydrogenedentota bacterium
GGATTGGCCCAGCGAGGCCTCGGGCCATCTTAGCCCGCGCGCGATGGGGGCCGCGCGAGGGAGGTCAAACTGGGGAGCATCCGCGCTGGGATTGCCCGCATACAGCGTGTACGATGGCGCTGGACCATGTTCGAACACAAGGTCCGGCAGTTCGCGGCGTTTGACGGCTACGTCCGCGATCGTTAGCGGGACGTTGTCCTCGTTGCGGATTCGGATCTTCAGGTAGCGATACGGCGCATCCAGTGCGTCATGGGCCGTGTTTTCCCGCGTGATGCCGTCCTCGCCTTGAATGCGGTACAGCACGCCGCGCGCAACGGACCGCCACGGCGCCTCCCGCTCGACGGGTTCCCGGCCGGCGCCCGCGCGGCGTTCCTGCCCGATGGTTTCTTCGTTTCGCCCCAGAATCTCGTAGGCCCGGTGGAAGTAGGGATCGGCAATGTCGAATTCGATGGTGTCCACGGGAAGATTGCGGTAGTTCAGGTCCAATTCCACAGCCGTTATGTTGGGTTCGCGATCCGTCTCTATATGCTGCTCTGCGGGTTCCACTTCGACAAGGGGCGGGGCCTCGGCGGGCCGAACCAGCACGCATTCCGCGTTGCGTATCTCGAACCGTTCTTCTTCCTCCGGCATGGCGTGGACCGTCAGGCGGAGGTACCGGTAGGTGTTCACGGGGAACCCGATGGTGTCCACTTCGTAGGCCCCCTCCGGCCGGGAAATGTGGAATAGCAGGGCGTCATCGCGGATGGTGGCCCAGTCCTCGCCGTCGCTGCTCCCTTCCAGCGTGGCGCGCCGTCTGTAATTGCGCCCGGATAATTCGACCTGAATCTGGTCTTTCTCAATGGAGGCCCCGAAATCGAGCACCACGCGTTCATATTGGCCCGCCTCGTACGTCCGGTTCAGGAGCCGGGCCTGGCGGGGGATTTGCTCCTCCTCCCGGCGTTCCGGCCGGTCCACCAAGTAGGGGACAAGCCCGCCTTCGCCGTCCACGATGCGGATATCGCGCAAATCGGGCGCGGCGGCATCCGCCAATTCCGGCGTCACCTGGAGACGCGCGAACGGAGCATCGGTTTCCTCGGCCATCTCGATTGCCCACCGCCAGCTCCAGCCTGCTTCGTCGAAGGCCTCTCCGGCGGCGGCGTTCAACGCCAGGGCAAGGCAGCTACTCAGGAGGATTGGCTGAATTCTCTTCATCGCTCTTCTCCGCAGCCAACGCCATGATGCGGCCGCTATAACGTTGATACAGGTACCCAGCCAAGAGCAGGAGCAGTCCAATGCCGATGAACGAGACAATGCGGTAGACCTCCTCCAGCGCCTGCATGTCCACGATGACCGTTTTGGCGACCGCGCCTCCAAAGAGGATGAACCCCAGGATCCGCCGGAACTGCACGCGCTGAAGCAGCCCGAACCAGACCAGCACGGCGCCATGCAGCGCCCAGAGGGCGGACACCATGCCCTCGCCCATGTCCTGTGAAACAAGGGCCGTGGCGCCCGCCCAGCGCAGGCATTCCAAGGTCAGCAGGATGGCGATGGCTGCATTCGCGGCTGTTTCTGTCGTGTTTCGAGTCGTTTCGGTCGAGTTTCGCGTAAGCAGCAACGCCCAATACAGCGATACCGGAAACGCCGCGCGGCTCCAAAACGTGAGGGTTCCCCCAAACCAAGCCGCATCACCCGCATAATGCACTATCCCTTGCAGAAACACTAAGGCGCCCACGGCGTAGGCGGCCCAAGCCAGCGGCGCGAGCTGATTCATCCGGAAGCGGTGCAGGGCGGCGGCTGTCCCGAGGGGGATGAAGCTCCAGAGAAGGGTAAGCGTGTTCTCCCGGTACGCGGGATTGAGCGTGAGGTCCGTGTAATGGTGTTCCCAGAAGGACACGGCTTCGAGCGTGAGCAACAAGCAGCCCGTGGCGTAGGCCGCGATGCCCGCGATTTCACGGGGATGCCATACCCGGGTATGGCGCGCCTCGGAGAAACGATGAAAGAGCCACGCCGTGGCGGCTGCCGCCGCGATCACCAGCGCCCACGAGGCGAATGGCGGATTCGCAATGGGCGTAAACGCGGCTTGGTGCAGGGGCAACCGGTTGAGCAAGGCCGCCACGGCCAGCGCCAGCGTTACGAGGGCGGCGCCCTGGCACAGCCCGTTCCGGTAGCGCAGACCGAGATACGCCAGCACGATACTTTGCGCAGCCCACGCGATGGGGATGCCGTAGACCCGGAATTGCAGCGGGACCGCAAGCGTGATCAACACGAGCGTGATGGCGAGCATGCTCTGCGCGGCGGTAAGATCCCCGGGAACCCGCCTCCGGTACACATGGGTTACCCCGAGAACCAACGCCGCCTGTGCCAGCACAATGAAGCCCAGGAGCCGGCTATACTCGTCATAGACGTGGGTAAGGATAAGATAGTAACTCAAGAGCCACACAGCGCTGTTCACGCCGATCAACACAATTCCCTCTACATGTTGCGGCATCCGGCGCACAAGGCTGTGCGTAATCGGAAGCAGAAGGAACAAGAGATAGAACAGGGTTGTGAACAGCAGCGCGGGGGCCATCTGTCCGCTATCGAAATAGTTTGCGTACCACAGCCCATAAAGGATCACCGTGGCACAGAAGGCCACGCCATCAACGAGACGCCAGCGGCGAAAGTAGGCCACGCCCACGGTGACCAAGTTCAGTGCAAGGATGTAGCTGAACAACGCGTAAGGGCGGTTCTCCTCCCCACCGAAGAGCAGCGGGCTAAGGTAACCGCCGATAAGGCCGAGCACGGCGATCGACATGGCGTTGTGGCCCACCGCGAGCACCACGGAGGCGGCGGTGATAACCACGGCCAGCACCATGGCTGGCGGCGCGCCTATAAAGTCATACACCTCAAACGCGAAGTAGACACAGATATAAAAGATGGCGAGCCCGCCGCCCGTGAGCGTCTGAAACAAGACGTTGTAGGACTGGCGCCGCATGTATTCGCCCGCGCCGAGGGCCACGGCCCCCGCCAGACACCC
>PUOI01000276.1 GCA_003552765.1 Candidatus Hydrogenedentota bacterium
CCACGCGCATCCCGAGGAGTGGGATCTTCCTACTGCCGTGGCCTGGTACGAGGCCGTCATCGACCGGTACCCGATAACAGAGCCAGACGTCTTCGAAGCGCTTGGCCACCGGGCGGGGACCTTGCGCGAAATGGAGCGGTATGAAGAGGCGGAGGCGGCCTTCCTCGACATGCGCCAGACCTATCTCGCCCTGCCGGAGGAAAAGCAGGAGACACTGGCGAATAAGTGGGACCGCTGGAACATGTTGACCTTGGAAGCTTTGATCAATTTACACTCCCGCGACGGCGTGGAGGGCGTTCCAGCGCTCCGGGCGCTAAAGGAGATTTACCCCGGCGATGAAGCGCTGATCCGGGAGGTGAGCAAGGCCATTGAGATCCTCCAAGAAGCCCACCAAACCCTCGCCCCTTACGAAGACGAGGGGGTAGACGGGCTGCCCGATCTTTTTCAAGCCTCCAGGGAACTGTGGGAATCCTATGTAGACGGGAGGGCCACATTGGAACTGCGGCGAGAAGGACGCGCGGCGGTGTCCGTCGCTCAGCCCTTAGTCGCCGGAGAGGCCCGCCGTGTACTGGACTATATTGATCCCACCCGAGAAGAGTTGCGGGAATTGCGGCGGGAAGGGGAGATCGGCGACACGGGAGAAAATCATGAAGAGGATCGGTACTCCCCGCATGAACCAATACAAGGAGGCCTTATTCCCGAAGGAGGAAGCGTTAGGGATCCCATAATGGTGGTGCCCGGCGGTTCACTTGTCCTTGAAGCATTGGCTCATGATAAGGACTGGGACAACTGGCTTGATGAAGTTGTATGGGACACGGTTTATTGTGAACACACCCATCCCGGCGCAATCTCAAACTGGAGGACGTGGGGCGGGGGCGGGTTCCTGTGGCCAACCCCCGGCACTAATCGGGCGACCTTTTGTGCCCCTGACGCACCTCCTGAAGCCGGCGGCTTGTACCTGAGGTTTGATGCGGATGACAAGCCCCTGTTTGCTGATGATGATACTGCGACGGTTCAAAACTAGGGAAACGTCATATGTCCAATCGCGTGAACACCGATCATGGAAAATGCATGACAGTGGCAAGACAATACGTAGGCGGATACCGGCAAAAAAGGGTGACCTTCAGCTTCGCTAGGGCCCCATGCGCCTGAATAGAAGGCTTTACTAAAGAGACCTTGTGTCTGTTAGCGCACACCCAATGGCGTTGGGCGTGATGCAACGCAGAGGAGCGGAATCATGACAAACCGAAAAGCGCTATACCTGACCGGCATTATTGTAGTCATCGCCGCTGCCCTGGCTGGAGGGGCGGCGTTGATGGGGAGCGAAGTCCTGGGCGTACTTGCGGAAGATCCCTGGGGCTTTCCCGACGATCCTCTGGAGGCGCGCCATCCCAGTGGGATGAACGGCGGAGAACCGTTGGAGGGGATCACGATGACCACTGTGCGGGGGATCCTGCGGGCCTATGACGTGCCCCATTACGTGGAATACGAATACGAAAGTTATAAGCCCTCGCCAGGAACGCCCGTGGAGTTTGAGGAGACCGTGCACGTGCGCCGGAACCAGCGGCTGGAGACCACGCTCGAGCAAATCGAAGCCAGCGCCCCGTTTCCGTTGGCGTGGGATGTAATCAACGGGGTCGTGCGGGTTTATCCTGCCGAAGTCCCGGAGGGCGAGCGGTGTCTGCTCAGCGTGCCGGTGACCGTACAGGGGACCATGACGCCGTGGGAGGCGATCAAGACCACGGCGCAGCAGATGAACGAAGCGTATTGGCCTTTGGGCGAACGGCCTCTGGAAGAGTCCGAGGGGGTCCTGGCATTCATTGCCGGAGTGGGAACATCCGCGCTGTCCGACTCCCGCGGCTGGAGGCGGGAAGGCGTTGGGTATCTCCCCCCGGACCGCGTCGGACGAGACCCCATCGAGTTTGATTTGGAGGATGTGCCCGCCCGCGAGGCCCTGGCCCGCATCCAAGCCGCCAGCGGCTACGCTTTTGACATGACTTACCGCCACCGATTACCTACTAGGCGCGACAGCGCCATAGCGTTTCTGGATTGGGAAGATACCCGCGAGGAGGAACAGGCGAAGCAGGATGCGCACCGGGCCACCCTCGAAGAGGCGGTGCTCTGGACCACGGCTGTGAGTGAGGTGCGCCGGGGCGAATATGGCGTCGACTGGGAATGGGACGAGGAGGACTACGAACGCTGGATTAACACGCCGCCCATGCACCCAAACAGAGAGCCCTTTGAACCAGCCGATCTGCCCTGGCCCATTGACCCCGACGACGTGCCGTAAGCAAGAAAGCAGGCGTTCATTCGCGGTTAGTCATCGGCGGGGTAACCGCGAATGAACGCGAAGGAGCGCGAATAGGCGTATTCATTAAGCCCAGGCTGGTGCGGTTCGCACCCTGGATCCCCGCTTGCGCGGGAATGACGGTGGGGGCGGGGATCCAGGGCGCGATGTAACGCAACGCAAAGGAGCGGAATCATGACAAACCTGAAGACGCTATATGTAACCGGCGCCATCGCGGTCATCGCAGCTGGTTTGGCTGCAGGGGCGGCGTTGATGGGGAGCGAAGTCTTGGGCGTACTTGCGGAGGATCCCTGGGACTTTCCTGGGGATCCCTTGGAAGAACGCCATCCCGACGGATTGCGCGACGGCGAACCGTTTGAGGTGGAGAGGATGACGAACGTGCGTGGTATCGTGCGATCCTACGGCGTGCCCCATTACGTGGAAAACGTACTCCATCCGGAGACGGATGGCTGGGATTTCGGCGGGACCATCCAAGTGCGCCGGAATCAGCGGCTGGAGACCACGCTCGAACAAATCGAAGCTAGCGCCCCCTTTCCCTTGGCGTGGGACGTGATCGACGGCGTGGTGCGCATTTACCGCGGCGAAGTCCCGGAGGGCGAGCGGTGTCTGCCCAGCGTGCCGGTGACGGTGCAGGGGACCATGACCGCGTGGGAAGCGATCAAGGCCACGCTTAAGCAGATGA
>PUOI01000196.1 GCA_003552765.1 Candidatus Hydrogenedentota bacterium
ACCTCATGAATCAAGGCGGATTGGTAGGCGCGCACGCCGAAGCGGGGATGGTCCTCATCCTCGGCTCTTCGCGGACGCAGGGGCGACAGAAAACGTTGCGTGGAGCCGTCGGGCGTGGCGCGTTCGATTTCAAAGACCCGCTGTTCGCCTCCACTGAGAATGGCGCCCAAGAGGACATCCTGCATGGTGTCCACGCGTCGGCCATCCATCCTAACTACCCGATCGCCCGTGCGCCAGCCCGTGGCGGCGGGCGATTCATCCAGGTTGGGTTCCGCATCGTTGACGGCATACAATGGGGCGTTCTCCGCTGGCGAACCCGCCTCCACTTCGCCGACGCGGGCCTCCACATCGCTCTCCAGAACCTCGGCGCCTACTCCCAGCATAAGCGCATAAAGCCCAACCCCCAACACGAGGTTCATCAGCGGCCCCGCCACCAGCACAACGGCGCGTTGCCAAGGCGGCTTGCTGCTGAACCAGCGCTCCTTCGGAATGTGGCCGAAGTCCCGCTCCTGTTCCTCCTCGCTACGGGGCGCATCCTCTTGGCCGGCCATCTTCACATAGCCGCCAATGGGTAGCGCACCGATGCAGTAGTCGGTTTCGCCCCACTTTATCCCCCACAGGCGGGGCGGCATGCCTAGACTGAAACGTTCACAGTAAATGCCGAAGGATTTTGCCGCAAGGAAATGGCCCAACTCATGAAAGAAGATGAGCACGCCAAGAACAAGTAGGAAGATGACGATATTCACTAGCATGATTAGACGCGAACTCCAGCCTGGTCAATGAAAGTCCGCGCAAACCGGCGTCCGGCTGCATCGGCTTCCATGATGGTGTCAAAGGTAACCTCGTGTGGGGATTCTACCTGGTCAAGCGCCGCTTCGACCACCTCGCTTATCTGCAGAAACGGCAGCCGCCCCTCGCAGAACGCTTCCACCGCCGTTTCATTGGCGGCGTTGAGGATGGCGGGCGCGCCTCCGCCCCGGTGGGCGGCGTCCATCGCCAAACGCAGACAAGGAAATTCCGAGAAGTCGGGTTTGGCGAAGGTCAGCGGGGGCATGGTGGTGAGATCCAGCCTCGCCATGGGCGCGCGCACCCGCTCGGGCCACGTGAGGGCGTATTGAATGGGAAACTTCATGTCTGTGGGACCGAGATGGGCGAGGATGCCGCCATCGGTGAACTCCACCATGCTATGGATGATGCTTTGCGGATGGATGACCACGCCGATCTTGTCCAGCGCGACGTCGAACAGCCACATGGCCTCGATGATCTCCAGCCCCTTATTCATCAATGTGGCTGAGTCCACGCTGATTTTGCGGCCCATGTCCCACGTCGGATGGTTGGCGGCCTCGTCCGGGCTGATTCCACTCATGGACGCGCGATCCCGCTGGTAGAAAGGACCGCCGGACGCCGTGAGATGGATTTGATAAATCTCTTCGGATTGTTGCCCTTGGATGCACTGAAAAATCGCGCTGTGCTCGCTGTCCACGGGAAGCACGGGCACGCCCATGCGCCGGGCCTCGCTCATAATCAGCGCGCCCGCGCTCACCAGCGGCTCCTTGTTCGCCAGCGCCACGCGTTTGCCGCTGCGGATGGCCGCGAGCACCGGAGAGAGCCCCGCGGCGCCCACCATGGCGGCGAGCACGATATCGGCCTCCTCCTCCACCACCAGTGCTTGGGCGCCCTCGGAACCGCGATAGACCTTTTCCACTTCCAAGGCGCGCGCCGTCACGTCAGGGGCGAGCGTCTCATCCACAATGGCCGCAGAGCGCGGGCGAAACTCGGCGCATTGCCGTTTCAACCCCTCCACATTGGAGCAGGCGGCCAGTCCCACAATCTCGAAGCGATCGGGATACCGCCGCGCCACCTCCAGCGCGCTATTCCCAATTGATCCCGTGGACCCCAATAGTATGATGCGGGTGCGCACGATTACTCGGTCCTTACCTTTGCGGTCTCATCCGCGGACGAATACTGTTGAATGGAAGTCTGCAACGCGTGACGGCCTTCGTGGCGCTGTTGCAGATGGTTCCGCACATCCTCGACCAATCCCATCTGGGTTGTCTTGGCGGCCGTTTCCTTGGCCTCCTTGAGGCGGATACTCATGAGTTCGGCCCGCACTTGGGGGATGGCCACCATGGACATGCTTAGTGAAGTCATGCCCAACCCCACGAGAACCTCGGTAAACAGCGGCGCGCCCGCCATCTCGCCGCAGATGCTGCATGGAATCCCCACTTCTTGGGCAGCGGCGACGGTTTGCTGGAGCATGCGCAGTACGGCGGGATGGCCGGGTTCATACATATGGGCGATCTTCTCGTTCACCCTGTCCACCGCCAAGCTGTACTGGATGAGGTCGTTCGTTCCGATGCTGAAGAAGTCGCAATTCCGGGCCAGGTGGTCGGCCACGGCGACGGCCGACGGAACCTCGATCATGCATCCGATCTTGATGTCCTTGCGAAACGCCACCGAACGCCGTTGCAGGTCGGCGCATACGTCGTTAAAGACTTCCTTCACCCGGAGAAGTTCATCGAGCCCGCTGATGAGCGGAAACATGACCTGGACGTTGCCGTGAATCGAGGCCCGGAGTATGGCGCGCAGTTGCGCCTTGAAGATATCTGGCCGTTCCAGGCAGAAACGGACCGCCCGCCAGCCCAATTGGGGGTTGAGTTCCTCCGCCAGCGGAATGTGGGAAGCGAATTTGTCCCCGCCCAAGTCCAGCGTTCGGAGCGTGACCGGCAGCGGGTTCATGGCCTCCACCACACTCGCATAGGCCTGGTACTGTTCTTCCTCGGTAGGCAGTGAGGTGCGGTTCAGGAAGAGGTATTCCGTCCGGTACAAACCGACCCCGTCGGCCTTTCGCTTGAGTTCGTCCGTGACCTCGACCGGCAGCTCGATATTCGCCATGAGCGGAACTTCGTGTCCGTCCAGGGTGCAAGTGGTGGCGCAAGACGTCTGGAGCGCTTGCAGGGCCTCCAGCTGCTGTTCTTCCTGTTCC
>PUOI01000432.1 GCA_003552765.1 Candidatus Hydrogenedentota bacterium
CCTGGCCTCACGTCGAACGACACATCGTCCAGGGCCACCACGGGGCCATAACACATGGTGAGATGCTCGGCTTGGATCATGGATGTGCTCCTATCGGTTCCAACCGCAGTGTCCAGCTGGCGGCGCCAAGATAAACGTGCGTTGCCCCCTCGCGGGAAGACGCGATAAGGCGGTCTCGCCCGTCGGAAAGGGCGTTAGCCGAAACAAAGGGCGGGAAGACCGGTTTCTGGGTGCAGCAGGGCCAGCTCATGAACGTTAACAAGCTCTAAGCCGGTATTGCAAGGCGATTCATGCTTCCATGTCCGTGTTATTGCGGCTGATGTCGTGCTTTTTCAAGCGGTATTGCATCGTCTTGTAACTGATTCCCAAGAGCTGCGCGGCCTCCTTGATCTGACCGCCCGACCGGTCCAGGGCTTGGCGAATGAGTTCGTACTCCAGGTCTTCGAGCACCAAGCCATCCGGCGGCAGGGAGAAACCGCCGCCGGCGCCGTGGGCCGGGTCTTGCAGCTTGGCGGGCAAGTCGCTGGCGGTAATCGTTTCGTTGTCGCTGAGGATGAAAAGCTGTTCGAGCGTGTTCTCGAGTTCCCGCACGTTGCCGGGCCAAGCGTAGGCGCGCATCGCCGCGATCGCATCGGGGGAGAAACCTGGCGCGGGCCGGCCCAGGCGCTGGCCGAGCTTCTCCCGGAAATGGGCGATAAGCAGGGGCAGGTCGCGCGCCCGTTCGCGCAAGGGGGGCATGCGAATGGGCAAGACTTCGAGCCGGAAATACAGGTCCTCCCGGAAGGCGCCTTCGTCCACCTTGTCGCGCAGGTTCTGGTTGGTGGCGGCGATGACGCGGACATCCACTTGCCGGGACTGCGTGGCCCCTACCCGCTCCACAACGCCATCTTGCAGAACGCGCAGGAGCTTGGCCTGACTCTCCAGGCGCATGTCGCCAATCTCGTCCAGAAAGATGGTGCCGCCATTGGCGACTTCAAACTTGCCCTGACGGCTCGCATCGGCGCCCGTGAAGGCCCCTTTTTCGTGACCGAAGAGTTCGCTTTCGACCAGGGTGTCGGGGATGGCGGCGCAGTTCACGACGATGAAGGGCTCCTCCTTGCGGGGTCCCGCGAAGTGAATGTACCGGGCCACCAGCTCCTTGCCCGTGCCGGATTCCCCCGTGATGAGGACTGTACTGTTGATGGGCACGGCCCTTTGGGCGATCTGAAACACGGCCTGCATGCTCTCGCTCTCGCCGATGATGTTGCCGAGCGAGGAGGTTCGTGTAACCAGTTCCCGGAGCTGCCGGTTCTCTTGGCGCAGTTTCACGCGCTCGACCGCCTTAGTCACGACGACAAGAAGCTCGTCCTTGTCGAAGGGTTTGGCGAGATAATCCGTGGCGCCTTCCTTCATCGCCGTCACGGCCGTGGATACGGTGGCATAGGCGGTCATGACAATGACCTCGACATCGGGCTGCACCCCCTTCACGCGGCGCAGCAACTCCAGGCCGTCCATGCCAGGCATGCGCAGGTCGGTCAGCAGTATGTTGTAGTTATCCGCCTCGACGGCTTCGAGCGCCCCGGGGGCGGATTCCACGGCGTTCACTTCATAGCCATCCTGGGATAGGATGTCCTCGATGATTTCGCGCTGGGTTGCGTCGTCCTCGGCGATCAATATCCTTGCATTCATGCGGCGACAGTGCTTTCGTTGAGCGGGATCGTTATTAGAACCTGACACCCCTGTCCCTCCTCGCCAGAGACGTGGATGGTCCCGCCATGTTCCTCCACAATACCGCGGGTCACGGCCAATCCAAGTCCCGTGCCCGTGCTCTTCGTAGTGTAATAGGGCTCGAAAATGCGTTCGGCGATTTCGCCGCTGAGGCCAGGGCCATCGTCGCGAATCTCGATCTCGCACTCCTGGTCGCTCACGCGGGAGAACAAGCGCACGCGGCCCCCTTCCGGGGTGGCCTCAAGGGCGTTGATAAGCACGTTGAGGACGGCGCGCGTCCATTGCTTGGAATCAAGCATCAGGGTGGTGTCGCCTGTCCGAAGCTCTGTGGTGAGGCGAACGCCCCGGGATTCCGCATCCTTCTTCACGAGATGGACACACTCATCAAGGAGCGTATCCACTTGGTTGGGGCGGGGATCCAGTTCGTTTTCGCGCGCCAGCGACAGAAAGCCGGACACGATGTCCTCGAGCCGATCCACCTCCCGGCGGATGCTGTGAAACTGCTTGGCTCCCCCCGCGCCGGACGGTTCCTGTTGGGTCTTGTCGATGGCGTGGCTGGTGATGAGCTTGATGGCGTTCAAGGGATTGCGCACGTCATGGGCGATGCCCGCCGCGAGATTGCCCAAGGCGGAAAGCCGTTGCGCCTGGCGCAGGTTGCTCTCCATGAGTTCCTTTTCCCGCAGCGACGTCACCATCTGATTGAAGGTATTCTCAAGCGCCCGGATCTCGCCCGCCTGGTCGTTTATTTCCACGTCCTCAAGCCAGCCTTCGCTGATCTTGGCGCAACTGTCCGTGAGCTGCCGCAACGGACGGAGAATGCGGATGATGAAATACACCATCAGAATCAGCGTCCCAAGGAACAAGCCGGTGATGCCAAGCAGATACATGTTCTTGAAGGCCTCGACCACCTGCGCCCGTGTGGCCAAAGGCGCCCGCGTGGTCAGCAGGACCGGCTGATCGTTCCACACAAACGTGTGACGCGCCACTTGGGTGAGTTCGCCGTTCTCGTCCACCTCAATAGATACACGAGTCGGCCCCATCTCCGTGGCCGGGGGATTAAGGTCCAGATCCAGCGATTCCACCCCCCTGTAACGGCCGCGCACCTCGTATTCGAGTTCACCGAAGTCCAGGTCGGGGTTCTCCTCAAGATTAACGACCACATCATCGGCGATGGCCTGGGCCTGGGTCTCCATCTCCCGCACGACTTCGCCGTAGTAATGATGGGTCAGCACATAGACCGCCCCCAGCAGACAGCAGACCAGGACCGCGCACATCAAAATGACGCGGAAAACGATGGAATGCCGCCATCGGATCGGGGTATGGTGACTGCCATTAGAGCCGTTCATTGCTTCGGTCCGTGGTGTCCTTACGCGAGCGCCTTGGCCGCGCCCGCCGTCAAGAACCTTTCCCTTGGGGTATGGGGATGCCGAGATATTCCATTATCACTTGGATATCTTCCCACGTCTTGCGCTTATCCGCGGGATTCCGCAACAAATAGGAGGGATGGTACGTGACCCGGAGCGGAATGCCGCAGTATTCATGCCACTGATCTCGCAGTTTTCCAACGGCCACGTTGGTGCGGAGCAAGGTTCGGGCGGCATGCGCTCCCAAGGCGCAAATAACCTCGGGCTGAATGAGCCGGAGCTGTTCCACCAGGTATGGTTCACACTGTTCGATCTCAGCCGGTTTCGGGTCGCGGTTGTTGGGCGGCCGACACTTGATCACATTGCAGATGTATACCTCTTCCCGCTGGAGCCCCATGCCCTTGGTGATGATATCCGTTAGCAACTGACCGGCCCGGCCCACGAACGGGACGCCCTGCCGATCTTCGTCGGCCCCGGGCGCTTCGCCCACGAAGACGATGCGCGCCGTGGGGTCGCCATCGGCGAAGACGGTCTGGGTCCGGCCGTGACATAATTCACACTTGGTGCACATGGCGACCATCTTTTCCAGCGCATCAAGGGCCGCCTCGCGCGCGCCGGAATCGGACGGGGAGCCTGGGTCTGGCGCAGGTGTGGACGCGGCCGGGACTTCCGCCGGTTCGGAATGGGTATCCGCGGCGGCCGCGGCACTCCCCGCCGAGGACAAGGCCTCCAGTTTGGCCGCCACCTCGGGCGACAGTCGAATCGTACGCCGCCGGGGATGGGCCGTTGCCTCCACCAGTGTGCGGATGTCCTGAACAATTTCGCGGTACAAGGGGTTACTCAAGGCGCGCCTCCTAACTGCCATGATCATACCATGAAATGCCTCTCTGCATCTTCATTTGGCTGGATCCCAATCGCCAGATAAAGCGATGTGCCGGATGTTTACATCCCCCGGCCCTTCGGGCCACCCCCTTCAAAGGGGGAATTGAACCGCTCACCTGCGGGTGAGTTGCGGCCCTTCCGCTGTGGCGGCTGTGGATTACAGAATTCCCCCTTTGAAGGGGGATCAAGGGGGATGTTGTTCCCTGGAGCAGCCCTTTACCCGGCGGTTGTGCTCTTGGCGTGCATGCCCTGTATTGATATACTTCCGTCATGACGCACGACAGGAAACAAGAGAGCCCCAGTATTTCGATTGTAATCCCCGTATTTAACGAGGCGGACAATCTTGCGGCTTTGTGGGAGGAGTTGCTGCCCATTCTCGAAGGTCTGGGAGAACCGTTCGAGGTTGTGTTTGTCGATGACGGCAGCACGGACGGAAGCGCGGGGATTCTGCGGGACGTGCACGAACGCGATGAGCGGGTGCGGGTAATTCGCTTCGCCCGGAATTTCGGTCAGCAGATGGCCGTGACGGCGGGTTTCCACCACACCCGGGGAGACGCGATCGTGCTGATGGACGCCGACTTGCAGACGCCGCCACAACACGTTCCGGAATTCGTGGAGAAACTCCGGGCGGGGTACGATGTGGTGTACGGCAATCGCAAGCGGCGGGTCGGGCGGTGGTACCGGCGCATGGGCACGGTTCTGGCCAATCGCTTCATCTGCTCGGTTACCGGCTTCAACATCCCCGACAGCGCGAGCGGGTTCCTTGGGCTTAATGGGCGTTTCGTGCGCCAAATCAACCGCTACAACGACCGTTCCCGCTATTTGAGCGGCTTGTTCGCCTGGCTGTCCTACGGGCGCTACGGCGTGGTCCCCGTCGAACGGCGGGAGCGGCTCCACGGCGAGTCGAAATACAGCATCTACCAGCTTATGCAGCTGGTCATCACCATCGCCACCAATTTCTCGACCCGGCCGCTGACATTACCGGCTTGGATGGCCGCAGTCTCGGGCGCCGCCACCTTGGCTGTAGCAGTGCGCGGCGCCGTCTTGGGCGCCACGGGGCAATGGGGGCTTGCCGCCACGCCATTGAGCGCCGCGTGGCTCATGGCGATGGGGACCGTATTCCTTGCTGGGGTGGCCGTAACGGGAACGTACATCGGGCGTATCTACAGCGAGGTCCGGGAACGCCCCGCGTACGTCGTCTGGGAAACCATTGGGATTGAGGCAAACACGGCGCAGCCCCCTCAGTCGCAGTTCCTGGCGGAGCATGCCCCACCGTCTCCGCCAGCAGGGCCGCCTCATTCGCCGGTGGAAGGGAACGCGGAAGAAACGCATCCCTCATGATCATTGATACCCATGCCCACATCCATCCGGGCCGAGATGGCCTGGGCGCGAAACACGACGCCTCGGTGGAGGCGTTTCTGGCCGAGCTTGACCGGTCGCCGCTGGATTTGGCCGTACTCTTGCCCATCGAGCCTCTCATCCCCAATGCGTTCGTGTTTGAGGCGGCCCGGCGCCGTCCGGGCCGGATTCGCTGCCATGGCTCAGTGGATCCCAGGCGGGGCGACGCATGCTGGGAGGATTTCGAGCAGTTGGCGGCGGAACATCCCATTGTGGGCCTCAAGCTCCACCCCCGCCGCCAAGGCGTCACGAAAGCGCATTGGCCCGTGCTCAAGGGTTTGACGGATCGCGCGGCGGCTCATGATCTACCGGTACTGGTGGATTCCTTCCCTCACGGGAAAGGGGCGTTGCGTGATGACAGCCTGGAACTTATCGAAGCATTGAGCGAGGCCGTTCCCAAGGCGAAACTCATTATCGCGCACATGGGCGGCATCCGGATTTTGGAAGCGTTGATTCTGGCGCGGACCTCCTATAGGATCTACTTGGACCTCTCACTCATCCTGAAGGTCTACAAGGGCAGCCACATCGAGCAAGACATCTTTTACGCGATACGCCGCATTGGAGCGGATCGGTGTTTGTACGGCTCCGATCATCCCGATGTCCCCTTGAACGAATCGTACGAAAGCATGCGGCGCGAACTGGATGGGCGCGGGTTCACGGAAACCGAACAAGACTGGATATTTGGGCGGACCGCCCAGCAGGTGCTGAGACTTAACGGAGAAGGAGCAGGATAATGAAGTGGGCCGCCGCCGTAATGCTATGCCTGGCCGTGGTGGTTCTCGGGTGTCAACGGACCCCGGCGGAAGTGGGCAACAAGGTCTTGTCGGATTTTGGTCTGCGGGAGCGGACGGAAGAACGAACCACCACTGCGGACCGTGTGTTCGACCGGCTGGATCAGGTCGGGCAAGCCGAGCTGGACCGCTTAAACGCCCAGCATCGGCATGGCGAGACCGAATACGAAGAAGAGGGGCCGTTGCGGGGCCACTATTACAAGCAGCGGCGGGAGTATGTGGATTACCGGCCCGTGGACGTGACGTCGAGCGGGGGGACCGGCGCAAGGGAACAGGGCTATACGGGGCTAATCGACTACACCTATGAGCTGTATCGCAGCGAACCACAACAAACACGGGTTGAGGCCCAGGCAGCCAGCGCCAACATCCCAACCGGCGTCACCGAGCGCGAAACCCTGCGCTATCACTTCAATTCCAGCGGAAGCTGGGACGGCCGCGGCGGCGAACCAACGCGCCGGTGAGCGTTGGCGCCCGCGGCAGAATGCTACGGCGCGGGACGGTTCCGGACTTCGTCCAAGACTTTCATCTTGGCGTCGATGAGTTCGGGATGCGTCAGATTCAGAAGCCGGGCCAGCTTATGGATGAGATAGTCCTCGTGGGCGTGGAGTACGCCATCGAGAAAGATGACGCGCCACGCTTCCTCAATAATCTCGGTCTTCTCTTCTAGCGTGAGCGCCTCGTTCAGCGTGTTCGTGAACGTCCAGAGATCGCTGCTTTCCTTCAGACTCCGTTTACTTTCTCGGAGCAGGTCTTCCGCCTCTTCCTGCGGAAGCTGGAACCGTTGGCGCAATGTTTCAATCACGTGCTCCTTCTCCGCGGGGGAGAATTCCTCGTCGGCGCGGGCGCATTCGACAAAGATGGCGGCCGTGGCGATCCGCACCCGTTCTTCCTTTGACGGCTGCTCTTCTGTCCCGGAGGTATCACGGAACAGTTCGAAAATGCGCGTCAACATCCTTTATCCCTTCTTATTCCTTGTGCATGTTCCGGCGCATTGCGCTGGGCGGATTCCGGGGACACGTGAGATGAAACACGCCATCACACGGAATCATGCCGGGGAATCCATTGCAGCCGTCCTTCCGAATCCAATTAGACGTTCTCCTCCCGTGTCAACACCGCCTCCAGCGCGTTACGCAAGTCAGGCCATTTGAATTCGTAGCCCGCATCCTCCAAACGCCGGGGCGCCGCCCGGATGCTGCTCAGCAG
The DNA here is from genome assembly GCA_003552765.1 of Candidatus Hydrogenedentota bacterium. Taxonomy (GTDB): domain Bacteria; phylum Hydrogenedentota; class Hydrogenedentia; order Hydrogenedentales; family SLHB01; genus SKRY01. The sequence goes on from PUOI01000432.1 coordinate 7,346, forward strand.
GAGTTCCTCGGCCATCTCGCCGAGAACGGCGCGGGCTGCGAATCCTGGGAAAGGGAGCAAGGCGGGGCGGTGAAGGACAGCGCCGAGCGTGCGCGCGAATTCGCGGTTGGGAACAGGGTTGGGGCTGACGGCGTTGACAGGCCCCTGGAGGGCTTCGTCTTCAACGGCGAACCGAATTATGGAGACGGCATCGTCCAACGTGATCCAACTCATGAACTGCCGCCCGCTTCCGAAGGGACCGCCCAGCCCGAAGCGGAACGGTCTGAGCATTTTGGGCAGTGCGCCGCCCTCGGTGCTTAACACCATTCCGAACCGAAGGTTCACTACGCGAATTCCTGCCTCGACAGCGGGCTGCGTGGCCGCTTCCCACTGCACGCAAACCTCCGGCAAGAAACCTTCACCCGGCGGGCTATCCTCGGTAAGCAATTCCTCGCCCCGGTCACCGTAATAATTCACGCCAGACGCAGCAACCAACACACGAGGCGGCGTTGGGCGCCGCGCCAAGGCTTGGCAAAGGGTCCGGGTCGCCTTGACGCGGCTGTCCCGGATCCGGCGTTTCTTCTCCTCCGACCACCGGCCCGCGATGTTCTCGCCCGCGAGATGGATGACCGCGTCGAAGTTGTGGAGTTGGGTCGATTCGATTTGCCCTCTATCCGGGTCCCATCGCAACCCGCGCCCGCCCGGCCTTCCCTGGCGCAGTAGAGGAACCACGTTGTGCCCAGATGTACTCAACAGGCGTGACACCGCGCGGCCCAGCAGGCCGTTGGAGCCCGTGACGAGGATGCGCATATTCGATTGTTCTCCCTTGCTGGCTATCTTACCTGGAATATCCGTGGCGTTTAGCCAATCCTATGTGCGCCGTGGAAAGACGTTCCGGCCCAGTGTGAACCCGGAACGCCGCGGCCCAGTTAATGATACACCTCTCGCTGGCGCCATGTCAGCCTGTTTCTGGCGTCAATCGCCAAACACGCCAGAACCGAGCCGCCGCCCTCTATGTGGCGGACAAGGGCCGGCAAGATGGCGGCGTCACGGCCTGGCCTTCATCAATCGCTGCTCCTTGCATCCCATTTGCGGGCCAGGGCGGGGCGGGGCCGCCAACGCCGGTGGAACCACATCCAATGGCCGGGGTGTTCGCGAACCCACTGTTCGAGAAGATCTTGACAGCGCTGGACATTCACAACAAGGCCAAGCCGGAAGTCGGTGGTCTGCTCAAAAGGAATAGGGGGCGTGATCTCGAAGTGATAGCGCCCTCCGGCGTCGCGGACAGCCCGGACGCCATGCACGGGGACGCGAGCGCGAAGGGCCGCGATGACCGGGGCGGCGGTGGCCCAGCAGGGCCGGTCAAAGAAGGTCACGGGGGCGGCGGCGGTTCGTGGATTCTGGTCGATGAGTATCCCCACCATGTAGCCTTGGCGCAACATGCCCACCAGAGTCAACCCCGCATCGTCGCGTTTGACCGTGATCACCCCGTTGGATTGGCGAATACGGTCCACGAACGCATCCAGCGCGGGGTGGTCCAGCGGACGAACGACTTCCGCGGCGGGGAGGCCGGCCGTGTACAAGACCGGTGCGAGCCATTCCCAGTTGCCGTAGTGGGCTGCGATGAAGAGAGCGCCCCGGCTTCTGTCGATGTGCTCCAACCCCTCGATTGAGATGTGATTCCGGACAAACGCCTTGTCGATACAGGGAATGCGGCTGAATTCGGCGGCCACGATCCCCATGTTGGATGCGGTTTGCTTGAGAATCCGGATCTTTTCGCGGCGGGAGAGGCTGTCCCCGTAGGCCTGGTCTAGGTTGTCCATGCCTATGCGGTGCAGACGGGGCACAACGAAATATGCAAGGAGGCCACACGCTTTCCCCAATCGCCGCGCGAGGCCCAGCGGCAAACAGCGAGTTATTCGCGTGATCCCAATCCCCGCGTACGCGATGACCAAACGCAGCGGCGAGTTTCCGCGGCGCCGCCCGTCGCGCGATCGCGCCGCGGTGTTGCTGGAGGACGGATTCATCTCACGGGACTGGAGGCGCATTGCGCTGGATTGTTCACTGTTGGCAAGCCTTCCCCCTAATCGCTGGGTAACGACGCTCCTCCGGGAATAATCGCCCCCTTATCCCCCTGCGCTGTTGTCCCGAACAGTGCCCATCTTGTCATGCCTCAGGGCTGTTAAGGAACCCATGCATGGACGCTTAGTCCAAGGTGATGGTTTCCCCGATATCGGGAGCAAAGCGATTGGGCACCCCGTTACAGGCGTCTTTCAGCCACTCAATGGCGTCCTCCTCGCCGTGGATAAACACCACATTCCGGGGTTCCGTCTGCCGAACCACATGAAGCAGATCCTCGCGCGGGGCGTGGGCGCTGAAGTGGAAGGTCTGGCGGTTGGGAAGGTTGACCTGAACCTCCTGTCCCTCCAGCTCAAAGCGCAAGGAGTCGCCCACTTCGGCGTTGAGCAGCTTGTAGCCCAAGGTGTCCGGATCGAGATAGCCCACAAAGAAGATGCCGTGTTTATCCTCCTTGACCATCTCTTGGGCGATCATGGCGGATGGCGTGTTCTCGATCATCATGCCCGAGGTGGCGACGATAATGCTGGGCTGCTTGAGGAGCTTGCGGCTAATCCGGGGATCCCAGACATCGCCGATGCGTTTGAACTGGTAGAGCGGGCTTAAAGACACCTCCGGTTTCAGGAAGTCGTTGAACTTGTCGTAGACCTCGTAGATCGCCCGGCCAAGGCCCGAGGCGTACACCGGAACCGTCGGCAGTTCGCCCGTGTTGATAAGGCGGTCAATGATATTGAGCAACTCTTGCGTCCGGCCCAGCGCGAAGGCGGGGACCAGTACGACGCCCCCATTTTCCAGGACTGTGCGGACTTCCTCGGTGAACCGGCGAATCTCGCTGGTGAAGGTGCGTTGCTCGTCGTCGAGATGGGCGCCGCGCGTGGATTCAATGACGAGGGTGTCGATCTTCATCGACGAATCCAGCGGCTGCAGCCCCTTCATGAGTTCCTGGTCCGTCAAGCAGATGTCGCCGGTGTAGTAGATCGTGTGATCGCCGGCGCGAAGCACGATGCCGGCGCTGCCAAGGACGTGGCCGGTGTGTTGGAAACTCGCGCGGAAGGGCGAATTCCAGGTCAAGGCGAATTCCTTGTCGTAGGGCATTCCCGACGTTTGGCGGATGGCGAAATCCACGTCGCTGTGGGAGTAGAGGGGATAGTCGCTGATGTTGCGCTCCCGTCCCAACGTGGTCATGACCGAAACACTATTGTGCAGCATGCGATCGATGATGCTCACCGTCGGCCGGGTGGCATAGGACGCCGTGGCGGGGAACTCCCTCATCAGGAAGGGCAGCGACCCGCAATGGTCGATGTGGCCGTGGGATATGAGTACGGCGTCCGGAGCCTTCTTTAGAAGGGAAAACTCGGGCAGGGCTTCCCGCCCTTCCTTCTTGGGATGTATGCCGGCGTCCAGAATGACCCGGCTGTCCCCTTGCTCCAACAGATAACAGTTGGCGCCGATATCGGTACCGCCGCCTATGGGGGTGAATGTGATGTTGCTCACGGGCTACCTCGTATTGAATTAACGGCATTCTAGCCAAGAAGGGGCGAACTGTCAAGAAAAGCGCGATTTCCCCAATCGCCGGGCAAGGATGTTGCGTGAAGGGACAACATCCCCCTTCAGACGGGAAAAACTTCCGTACACAACGGCCACGCGCAAGCGGCTGGCGGCATGTTAGATGCTGTACACATAGTAGAGCATGGGGGCCGCGAAAAGAAACCCGTCGCACCGGTCGAGAACGCCGCCGTGTCCCGGAAACAATCCTCCGGAATCTTTCATGCCCGCATCCCGCTTCAAACACGATTCGGCGAGATCGCCCACCTGGGCCGACACCGAGACAAGGGTTCCAGCGTGGATGTAATGCATGAGGCCCCAGTCAGGCAAGAATTCGGGGGTAAGAATGTTGCCCAGGTAATAAAGCCCCACGAGTCCGGCGAGCGCGAGCGCCAATCCGCCCGCGGCGCCTTCCCATGTCTTCTTGGGGCTGACTTTTGGAGCCAGCTTGTGTTTTCCGATAAGGGAGCCTATCAAGTAGGCGCCGGTGTCGGTCAAGATAACGGCGACAAGCAAGACGGACACGAGGCCCGGCCCTATATTGGGTTCGCTGTGCAACAGGGTGAGATGAGCCGCCAGCCATCCCACGTAGAACACGCCGAACATGCTGCTGGCAAGGCCCGCCACGGAATGCTGCCCCCGCACGATGTGAAGGGCGGCCACAAGCAAGCATCCCCCGTACAGAAACAGGTTGACAAACGTGGGCTCGTGGAAATGGCCGCTGAGCGTGACGGCCGTGCCAGCCAGAATGCCGCCGATGGTTTCGGGGGAAATCTCCCTGGCGCGGACGATGGCGTAGTACTCGTATAGGCCGATGGCGGCCAGGAGGCTCACCAGAGCTGTGAAACCCGGCCTCAAAACCGGGTTCCAAGCCAGCAACACGACCAACGGAAGCACAACCGCCGCCGTGAGGGCGCGTGTTAACACAGCCCCCCTCTCTTCCATGGACATTGCTCCCGTTCAACGGCCGCCGAAGCGCCGGCTCCGGGCTTGGTAGGCGGCGATGGCCTCGTACAGATGGGGTTTGCGGAAATCGGGCCAGTACGTTTGCATGGATACAAACTCCGCGTAGGAAGCCTGCCACAGCATGAAATTGCTCAGCCGCATCTCTCCGCTTGTGCGGATCAGGAGATCCAGTTCCGGCAACTGGGGGATATAAAGGCGGGAGGCGAACATTTCCTCCGTCACCTCTTCGGCTTTCAACCGGCCCGCTTCGACTTCCCGGCACAGCGCCCGCGCCGTGTCCACGATCTCCCCCCGGCCCCCGTAATTGATGGCGAGATTGAGCGTCATGGCGGTGTTGTTCGCCGTAAGGGACTCGCAACGCTCGACGTCCGCCAACGCTTGTTCGGACAGCCCTTCCTTCCGGCCCATGAGCGTTACGCGAATGTTCTCTTGATGAATCTCGTCCAGCTCCAAATGGATGTACTTGCTCAAGAGCCGGAACAGCGTTTCCACTTCTCCTTGGGACCGCCGCCAATTCTCGGTCGAGAAGGCGTAAAGCGTTAGCGCCTCAATGTTCTGAAGTTCCCGGCACGCCTCGACCACGGCGCGCACGCTCTTCGCCCCCGCTTCGTGCCCCTCGGCCCGCGTGGTCCCGTGTTGCTTGGCCCAACGGCCGTTTCCGTCCATGATTATGGCGATATGGCGGGGAAGGTGGTTCTTATCGATTGTGGGTAGCGGCATCGTTTCGTGCTCTGTCAACGGGCTTGCATCCCTTTCAACAATTCCCGGTCCGCCGGGGCCGGTTCCATGCCACCGTCCTTCCCCGTCAAACGGGACTCCCCGCTGCTTGGGGCGTTCGGCCAGGAAGCCGGAATTAGCGGACAACCCCGGCCGTGCTTGTTTCCGCCAGAGCGCCCCCTATACCTCCATAATCTCTTCTTCCTTGTGCTTCAAGGCCTCATCCACCTTTTCGATGTACTGGTCGGTGAGTTCCTGCAATCGCTCTTGCTCCCGGTGCGCGTCATCCTCGGGAACATCGCCGGCCTTTTGAGCCTTCTTGACCGCCTCAATGGCGTGCCGCCTCGCATTGCGTATGGAAACGCGGCTCTCCTCGGCCAGCTTTTTCACCATCTTCACCAGCTCCTTGCGGCGCTCCTCGGTGGGCTGGGGTATGGGGATGCGTATGGCTTTGCCGTCATTCGAAGGGGTGAGTTCAAGAGGTGAGGCGATAATGGCCTTCTCGATGACACCGATCTGCCCCTTGTCCCATGGCGTGACCATGAGCAGCCTCGGCTCCGGCGCCGTGACCGTCGCCAGTTGGTTCACTTTCATCTTCGTGCCGTAGACTTCCACATCCACCATGTCCAACAAACTCACTGAGGCGCGGCCCGTGCGAATAGCGCCAAACTCGTGCCGCAACGCCTCGAGCGCCTTCTCCATCTTTGCCCGCGCTTCTTCCTCGCGTTCGGTGCTGGCCATTGCGTTACTCTCCTCTGACTGTGGTTCCTATGGACTCACCGCGCAGCGCTTTCATAATGCTGCCGGGCTGCGTCAGGTTGAAGACAA
>PUOI01000540.1 GCA_003552765.1 Candidatus Hydrogenedentota bacterium
AGGCTGCAGCGTTCCTTTTGAACTTCAACCGGAGCCAATCGTGGGGCGCAAAGCCGCATTGTCCACAAATTAAGGGCTGAAGGAGTACTAGTCTGACGTCCTTCTGATTTCTGAGCGATTATCGCGCAGGTTTCCGCTACAACTCGCTGTACGCCTTATACCTGTCTTCGCGGCGGGCGAGTTCACTGGCGTACCGGCGGCCCAGCGTATCCGCGTTATCCCGCGCCCATTCCGTCAGTTTCGTCTCACCCGCGGGCGGGCTTTCCGTACAGAGCAAATCCGCCATGAGCGCGTCGATCTCGTCGCGGCTGAGCACCACATCGCCCACGAATAGGCCGAGCAGCTTGGCCTGGAGATGGGCGAGCGTCGGGGGGATGGACATGATGCGCCGGGGTTTGCCGATGATCTCTCCCAGGGTTTCCACCAGCTCCCGGTAGGTGAAGGTTTCCGGTCCGACGGCGTCGAGGATGCGGTTCCCGCTCTCCTGACTTTCCCGGACGGCGAGGCGGGCGAAGTCCTCGACGTGAATAGGCTGAACCCGGTATTCGCCCGAGCCAAAGACTGGGAACAAGGGAAATCGCCGCAAACCCCACGCGATGTTGTTGACGAGGATATCCTCGTGACCGAATAGGATGGCGGGCCGGAGTATCGTGTAAGGGATGCCGCTGTCTTCCAGGGCTTCTTCGAGTTCCGCCTTGCCCCGAAAATACTCGAACGGGGAGTCCAGCGAAGGATTGGTGATGCTGACGTGGATGATGCGCCGCACCTCCGCTTTGCGCGCGGCATTGAACAGGGTGCGGGTGTTCTGGACGGCTTCCCGCTGGGTGAAACGCCGGTGGTTGAAGCGCACCCAGTAGGTGTTGTAGAGGACATCCACCCCGGTCAAGGTGTGGGCCAGTTTGTCCCCGTCCTCGAAATCGTAGGGATAGGCGGCAACTTGGCCGCCGAAAGGGTTCGGGCGGTTGGGCGAATGCGTTAACGTAATGACGCGGTGGTCCCCTTCGAGCAAGCGCAAGGCGATGTACTTGCCCGAATAGCCGAATGCCCCCGTTACGGCGTGAATCGTGCTCATGGTGTCATCATCCTGCCGTATTCACATTAGTGGAATAGCCCAGCGGCGGCGCATGTTTCCCTTTCCCCATCCACAGGGCAAGAAGAGTGTAAACCCTTTGTGGAACTCTGGGCGTTTAACAACAAGAACCTGGCCATCCGCCCGGTTCGCCCGTTTTCTTGCGTGAGGCTCCGTTATGGTAGTATAGAGAGCCTCATGCAGGCAAGATTAGGAATACCGAACCGGCCTCGTTGCGGCTCCTCTTTGGCGAAGTGGGGGATGGGCGCATTGAAATGGCATGCAAGAGGAACCGATGAGAAGTGATTTCATGGAGAGCGTAATGCGTACGAAGCTGATGAGTTACAGCGGGGTTATTGTCGCGGTGGTCCTCGCCTTGCTGTTGACCACGGGGTGCGAACCGCCGGAAGACTTTGGACAAGCAGGCCCCACTGCGGACGAGGAAGAGCGGGAATACGAGCGGGCCGATGGCGATTGGCTGATCATGCGGATGCCCAGCGGCCCCGAAAGCCTCAATCCGTATACGTCGACCGACACGTATGCCACCCAGATTTATGACCTTATCTTCGACGGGCTTTTGGAGCGCAATCCGGAAACGCTTGACATGGAGCCCAACCTCGCCCATGACTGGGACATTTCGGATGACCATCTGGAATACACGTTCTATCTCCGGGACGACGTCACCTTCCATGATGGCGAGCCCTTGACGGCGGAGGACGTGAAGTTCTCGTTCGACACCATCCTGGATCCCGAGGTGATGGCCCCGCATTTGCGGAATTATCTCCAGGATATCGTGGACATCGAGATTATTGATGACTACACGGTGCGGATTGAATGCGAGCGGCCGTATTTCCGCCATCTCGTCATGATTGGCGGCACGCCCATCATTCCCAAGCATATCTACGGCGAGGGCAACTTCAACCAACACCCCAACGATCGCGATCCCATTGGCTCCGGTCCCTACGAATTCGAGTTATGGCGCACGGGGTCGCGGATCACGTTAACCCGGCATGAGGACTATTGGGGCGAGAAACCGTCCCTTGAACAGCGTTGGTTTATGTTCATCACGGAAGACAACAGTGCGTTTCAGGTGCTTATGCAACACGGAATCGACACGATGGAAATGACGCCGGAACTGTGGGTTAACCGGGCCCGTGGAAGTCGATTCGATCAGAATTTTCGGCGATACACCTATTATCAACCCCGGTATTCCTATATTGGCTGGAACATGCGGCGGCCCCAGTTCGAGGACAGGCGAGTGCGGCAGGCCATGACAATGCTGCTCGACCGCGAGGAGATCCTGGACACGATATTCCATGGGTTGGGCGAAGTGATCACGGGCAACTTCTTCATCAAGAATCCCGAATACAACGAAGAACTAGACCCTTGGCCGTTTGATCCCGAGCGGGCCCAAGAACTCCTGGACGAGGCTGGCTGGGTGGACACCACCGGCGATGGCATCCGGGATAAGGATGGGGAGTCTTTCGAATTCGAGCTGTTGATTCCGGCTGATTTGCCCGAAGACGAACAGATCGCCACCGTGTATCAGGAGCAACTTCGCCGCGCGGGCATCCGTATGCGCATCCGCCGGCTCGAATTCGCCACCCTTTTGGAGAACGTGCATCGCCGGGAATTCGACGCGGTGCGGTTGGGCTGGTCCATGCCGCCGGACCCGGATCCCTACCAGGTTTGGCACTCATCCCAAGCCGATGCGGGTTCGAACTACGTGAATTTTGTGAACGAAGAGGCCGACGAGATTATCGAAGAGGCGCGGGTCGAGTTCGACGACGATCGGCGTACGGAATTGTATCGTCGGTTCCATGAAATCGTTCACGAGGAACAACCGTACACCTTTATGTTCTGCCGCGAGACGCTGTTGGCCGTTGACCGGCGGTTCCATGGCAT
>PUOI01000397.1 GCA_003552765.1 Candidatus Hydrogenedentota bacterium
AAGTGCGGCAAGCCCTCAATGATGTCCAGGCTGAATGGCAAAGCATCGAGGCGAGCGAGCTGGCGGTGGAAAGCCGCGAAGAAGAACTCCAAATCGAGGAGGACCGTTACGAAGTCGGTTTAATTACGCATCTCGATGTCCTCCAAGTACAACGAATGCTCATTGAAGCGCAAGTGAACGCGGTGACCGCGCGTGTCAACTATATCCAGGCGCTAACTGAACTGTATGCCAAAGAGGGAACTCTGCTCCAACGCCGCGGGGTTCAGCTCGAAGACGAAGAAACATGGTAGCCCCCATCACACAAGGACAAGAAACGATGATGCGATATGGCCAATGGATAGCGGTAATGCTGCTTGTGAGCGCGCTTTTGCAGGGATGTGGCGGCACGGACGCCGAGCACCTTGAGAACGAAGGCGGCGGGAACAACCTGCGCGAACACGAAGTGGAGGTTGTTCCAGTGGAGCGGCGCGACTTCGAGCGCACGTTCCGGGGTACCGGCAGCCTTATCCCGAAGGAAGAAGCCAGCGTGCGCGCCTTGTCCCCGGGCACGCTTGATGTGGTGAACGTGGAGATCGGCGAGCCGGTGGACGAGGGCGACATCCTATTCCGGACGCGCCAAGCCGACGCGAGGAATAGTTTGCGGCAAGCCGAGGCCTCGTTGAAGACCGCCGAAAACCGTCTTGCCGAGCTGCGTGCGTGGAGCCGGGAGGAAGAAATTGATTCCGCCCGGGCGCGCGTGAGGCAAGCGCGTACGCGGTACGACCGCGCCTCCGATGAACAGGAACGCATGCGCGTATTGTATGAGCGGGGCAGTATCAGCGACTCGGAATGGGAGGAAGCGCAAGCCGCGGCTGACTCCGCCGAATCCGATTTGGAATCCGCCGAGGCCCAACTGAATATTGCCGAACGCGGTCCCACCGACGAAGAGATCGCCGTGGCCGAAACGGAGGTGGAGCGGGCCGAGGCTGGCCTTGCCCAAGCCGAGCAGGCGCTTGATGATACCGAAGTTCGCGCGCCGTATGACGGCGTGATCACCGGACGGTACGCCAAGGCGGGCGATTTCGTCAACCGTGGGCAAGACGTCGTCAGAATCTCCGCGCTAGAGGTCCTTGAGGCGGAGATGCACATCCCCGAGCGCTTCGCCGGCATTATGGAGAAAGGGCTTGCCGTCAACGTCCGCTTGGATACCCATGACCTGACCCGCGAAGGCACGGTAGTGGCCGTGAATCAAGCCATCGACCGCCAAACCCGGACATTCGAGATCAAGGTGCACGTGCCCAACGAGGATCTAGCCATCAAGGCGGGCGCCTTTGGCGTGGGTGAGTTCGTCCTTCCCGCCCGAGAGAATGTTTTAGGCGTGCCGCGCGAGGCGCTCATCGAGCAAGAAGGCCAATTCTATGTGTGGGTTGCGGACAATGGAGAAGCGCGGCGGCAATTTGTGGAGCGTGGTGAGCGGCACGAGGAGTACGTCCAGATTGTGGAAGGACTCGAGGAAGGCCAGGAAGTTGTTGTCCGCGGTTTTGGCGCCCTCGCCGAGGGGGATGAACTCGTCACAGCCGCCCGCGACTAAGCCCAGCGGACCTATCGTGTTTCCCCCGGGTTGAGATTACCCCATCTCAACCCTTGCCCCTCCCCCGCCCGGGACTGGAGAACTACCCCCGATCTCCAGTCCCGGGTATTGTGTATTCTCTCATGCCCCGGCTCAACCTACCCCGCAATCGCCACGCGAGGAGCCGGCCCGGTAGGCCATGAGTTTTACCTCAGCGCATCGGGCGGCGCGATATCGGCCCCCACGTCCATGGCCGGACCACCCTCCCTGCGCCGAAAATCGCCGTTATCCGGATCGACGAAAAGCTCGTCCATATCCGTGATGATCTGGCAGCCTTCGCCCATGAAGCGGTCGCTGACTTCGCGCGTGTAGATGTTGTTCTCAATCTCGCCGGATATGTCCTCACCGAGACCGTCCAGGACATTATTTTTGATCACCAACCCCTCGGGAGAGCTGGGACTGCCGCTTTCCTGCCCCAGAATCCCTGTTGACCACCCGACATCGGGGTTCGTGTTCACGAACGTGTTGTTTAGGAAATGGACATCCCTAATGTCTTGGCCGCCCACCGTGCCCGATCTCCACATGGCGACGCCCACGGCCGCCCGGCCAAGACCGTCGATGACGTTGTTACGGAAGAAGATGTTCTCGGCATTTCGGTTGATCGCCGTGGTGTTCTGGATATAATTGCGTTCCAGCACAATGTTTTCGCAGCCCTCATACACGTTGATGGAGCTGGAATGCATGCCGAAGTGATCAAGGATGACGTTATCCGCGATGACGCCGTTCTTGCACTCGTAATGCCGGATGCCGCTGCCCGAGTTCTTGTCCAGGTAACAGTCGCGCACCCTGTAGTCGTTGACGCGGCTCAAGAATATCCCCGCCGTCCAGCCCGGACAATGATGAATATGGCAGTTCTCCACGGTGACATCGTCGCAGTAGTTCAGGCCTATACCCGCATCTCCGCTTACGAACCGGATTTCGCAATCGGCAATCGTGATGCCTTCGGACCGGGGATTGTTACGGGCCACCGTGACTCCGCCGGAACCGCCGGAGTAGCGTTGGATGAGGAAGCCCCGGACGTCAATGTACGATGCGCCGTCCTCAATGGATATGCCCGTCGCGAAGTCTGGGAACCCGATGTTGCCGGGCTGTCCATTCTCCAGCCTTTCGGGCAACAGGTAGATGCGCGAACGCCCGTCGCCCAGCGCCTCGATCGCCCACTCCCCGGGTTCTTCGATCAGCCGGACGGCGTTGTAAAACGCATATCGCGTTTCGTCGTACGTGCTCGGCTCGAAGTGGGGCAGAATCAGTTCATGATTCGCGGGGTCATAATCCTTGATCGGCGCGAAGTAGACATGGTTGTTGCCGCCATGAACGCCGATGAACTTTCCGTCGTAGTGATCGGGGTCTTCGGCGATCAA
>PUOI01000536.1 GCA_003552765.1 Candidatus Hydrogenedentota bacterium
CCGCTGGCCGCGCAGATTCCGGAGACGGACACGTTCCGGCGGGGCCTCATCCTGGGCGTTCCCTTCGCCGCCAACATTGGGGGCATTGGCACGCCCATCGGCACCCCGCCCAACGCCATCGCCATGGCGCAACTGGGGGAGCGTGACCTCACGATAACCTTCACCAGCTGGATGGTGGTGGCGATCCCCTTGTTGGTTGTCACCCTCGCCGCCATGTGGGCGGTCCTTTTGCTGGTTTACCGGCCGAAAACGAAGCGGTTTGAGCTGAAGATCCGTGAGAGCGCGAAGCTCAACTTCAACGCTTGGATCATCTACGCCACGTTTGCCGTTACCGTGGCGCTATGGCTGACCAGTGAGTTGCATGGGGTTCCCACCGCCGTCGTGGCCATGATTCCCGCCGCCGTGTTCACCGCGTCCCGCATCATTGGGCGCGACGATTTCAACCGGTTGGAGTGGGACGTTCTCGTGCTCATGGCGGGCGGCATCGCCCTGGGCGGGGGGCTCACCGGGACAGAGCTGGATCAATGGCTCATCAACACCTTCCCCTTCGAGGCGCTGTCCTTCTACTGGCTCCTTGCGGTGTGCGCCATCTTGACGGTATTTCTATCGACCGTGATTAGCAACACCGTCACGGCGAACATCGTGCTTCCCATCGCCTTGGCCTTGGCCGCGACCTTCCCGGGCGCCGAGCCGATTCTCGTCATGGGTGTGATGGTCGCCGTCTCGAGCAGCTACGCCATGGGACTGCCCATCTCGACGCCGCCGAACGTCATCGCCTACGGCAGCGGCATGGTGGACAGCAAGAACATCATGTTCGTGGGCGGGCTAACGAGTGTGGTTGCGACGCTTGTCATTGTGACCACGGGACCCCGCGTCATACCGTTCCTACTCGAATTGCTCTAGCCCATTTTTCCATCGCTCTCGCGATGGGGCTGGCGAAACGCCAGTGGGGCGTTGTTATGTCATGATGGTTGCTGGCCGGGGTTCTCAGGAAACCTGCTCAGCAACCATCCGCTTTTTGGGGTGTGGCTCAAGCATGGCGCTAGACACGCCGATGTTTTCCTTGGAGCATTGTTCTTGCTAGACTAACCCGGTCCAGGGTTGTCTCAAGATTTGAAGCCGGAGTATACTTAGGGCTTCACGCACGGTGGCCAGTTGGGAAAATGTCTTTGTATATGGGGAGAAATGCCTTGCGGACGCTAACGATACTGTTCTGTGGGAGTGTGCTTGTGGCGGGAGTTCTCGGGGGACCCTCCGCTTCGGCTTCCACTAATCGGGAATCCATCGAAATCCGGGTGCCGGAGCATCGCCGGAGTTCACGATCCTCATCCAGCGTCAGCGGACGCCGGCACGAGATGCGGGTGTTCGAGAGTGAGGAAGGGACCCCGATGCTGACGAACCGGCCGGAGAAGTATAGAAATCAGCCCGGTCTCGTTGAGGTTGAACTCGACTACGATCCCATCGTGGTGCCCGACCGGCTGCGGCGTCTCAGCCAGAGAGATCGTCACTCCGCATCGGACCTCGCGGATCTGGTGAGCCACTATTGCAGACAGTACGTGCTCGATGAAGCATTGGTGTTCGCCATCATCCGCGTGGAAAGCGATTTCGACCCGCGGGCGGTCTCGCCGGCGGGCGCGCGAGGGCTGATGCAGCTCATGCCAGCCACGGCCGAGGAAATGGGCGTGTCCAGCATATTTGACACGGCGCAGAACATCGCGGGAGGGACTCAATACCTCGCCCGAATGCTGGAGCTGTTCGATGATGACTTGCGGTTGGCCTTGGCGGCCTACAATGCGGGTCCAGCCACGGTGCGGCAGTATGGAGGCGTCCCGCCGTTTCGGGAAACGCAGAACTACATTCGTTTGGTCAAGCAATACGCCGATCTATACGAGAGGGAAGGGATCGATGGGTTGGACGTAAGTCCGGGTACCACGGGATTGGCGCACCAAGAACGGGAAGCGCCAGAGGACTCCACCTTCACCGTCCATTTCCATAGCGGATTGAGCCAGATCGCGGACAGCGTGGCCGAGAAGGACACCTACTATCATCTCGAATACCGGGGCCGGACGATCCCTGTGCGGAAGGACTTGGTGAGCCGTATCGAGGAACCCGCCTGACAACGCTTTCACGCGCGGCTGGCAGGAGGGGGCCTGGCCGTGCCGAATCAAATCGTGGGGAGGCTAGGCCATGAGCCGAATGCGGCTTCCCCATGCCTGGCTTTTCTTTTGAAACAACATCATCCATGCAGGAGGGAGAATAAGCGATGAGTTTGCTCGGACTCGATGTGGGAACGACAGGAACAAAGGCGGTCGCGTTTGATCTGGATGGACGGGTTATCGCCTCGGCCTACCGGGAGTATCCCCTGTACTCGCCTAAGCCTGGCTGGCAGGAACTCAATCCGGAAGAAGTCTGGAAAAATGTGAAGGAGGTCCTCGCGGAGGTGGCGAGCAAGACCCGTCAGGATCCCATTGAGGCGATGGGGCTTTCCGCTCAGGGAGAGGCCTGCCATGCCGTGGCGGAAGACGGCTCCTGCCTCACCAATAGCATTGTGACGTTCGACGCCCGCACCGCCCACATGCCCGCGTGGTGGATGGAGCGAATCTCGCGGCTCGAACTGGCGCAAATCACCGGCATGCCCTTGCACGGCATGTACAGCTTGAACAAGATCCTGTGGTGGAAGGAAAACGAACCGGAAGCCTACAAAAAGGCCTGGAAGTTTCTCTGCTACGAAGACTTCGTGCATCATCGCCTTGGGTTGGAGCCGTGCATGAGCCATAGCCTGGCGGCGCGAACCATGGCCTTGGACGTCAAGGCGGGGGATTGGTCCAGCAAGATCCTCGACATCGCGGGCGTGGACAGGTCCCTGTTGCCGGCGGCAGCGCCTTCCGGCCGGCCCGTCGGGACAATACCCGACAAAGTGGCGGATGACATTGGTTTGCCCCGTGGGATCATCGTGGCGACCGGCGGCCACGATCAGCCCGCGGGGTCGCTTGGAGCAGGGATCACGAAAAGCGGGGAAGCCATGTACGCCACGGGCACCGTGGAGTGCATCGCGCCGGTGTTCGACACCTTCACCGTGACGCAAGAAACCGTGGATTACAACCTCTGTTGCTATCCGAGTTGTCTGGAAGGGCTGTACGCCAGCATTTCCTTCAATTTCACCGGCGGCTCCCTGCTGAAGTGGTACCGCGACACCTTTGCGCGCTATGAGCAAGAACAAGCCGGCGCCAGTGGGGAAGACGTGTACGACCTGATCTGCCGCGAGGTTCCTCCGGAACCCGAAGATCTGCTCATTCTGCCTCATTTCACCGTGACCGGCACGCCCCACTTTGACACGCAAAGCCGCGGGGCCATCCTGGGGCTAGGTTTGGAAACTACCCGCGGAGAAATCGTCAGCGCCATCCTGTCGGGCGTCATCTATGAAATGAAACTCAACATCGAGTTGTTACAGAAAGCAGGAGTGGACATAAGCCTTCTCAAGAATGTGGGCGGGGGCGCAAAAAGCCCCACCTGGATTCAACGTAAAGCCGACATCATGAACATGCCCGTGGCGCTTCCGGAAACCGCCGAAGCGGCGGCGTTTGGCGCGGCGCTACTCGGCGGAAAGGCGGCGGGTAAGGTGGACGATGTCAAGAAGACCGCTGAAGAGCTGGTTAAGGTCAAGGAAGTTTACCAGCCGGATCCCGCGGCGAGCAGGGCGTACCAAGAGCGGTTCGCGCTGTACAAGAAGGTTTACCCCGCTCTCAAGGACATCAATCACGAACTGACGGGGTTACGGCAACAAAAACACGGTTGAGTTTTTTCTCATGAGCATAGGTGAACAAGGGACTGCATCGGAACACAATCCGCTGGATCTCCCCAACAAAGTCGTACGCAAACTAAAACGCTGTTGCGAGAGCCCGGAGCAATTCGAGGAGGAGAAGATCCGCTACCTCTGGATGCACGTGTGCAAGGAAGAGAGGAATGCGGAACAAGAAAGCGCCGCGGGCGGAAGCGAAAGCCTCACGCTGGACGAATGGCTTAACATTGTGGACGAATCCGCCGCCTTGGGCGCGCGAAGCCTGATCATCAGCGCGGGCTCCTCCCTCTCGGGACGTCCAGAAGTCTGGACCATTTGCCAATGGGCCCAGGACATACACGATATGCTCGTGGCGGTATACGTGTATAGCGGCGCCATCCCGCTAGGCGAGAGTGAAGTGGAGGCGCTTGCCGGGCTTGATGCGGCAAAGCTCCGGGTCGTGGCCAGTAAGCAGCGTGTCTCTGAGTTGGAACCTGTCCGGGAACGAGGGATACCTCTATACGGCGTCGAGACCGTCCAACCCCAACAGGAGCAAAGGACTCCCTGCGACCTGCCCTTTACCATGACCTGTGTGGAATCCCATGGGAATCTCTATACTTGTGGGCTAGTGATGGACGAAGAGCAGTATTGGCTGGGTAATGCCTGTGAAAAGCGTCTGGATGCTATCCCTCAAGAAAAGGCCCTCCCCCGTCCGGCATCCCCGGACAAAGTGTTGCGCGATCGGCAGCTGTGCAACACGTGCCCACGAATGATAGAGAGAATTCTCGGCAAGGAGAACGGCGAACGTATCTGATGCGTTCATGTACATGGGTCAAGAAAGATAACGTTACCAAGCTCCCGGCGGAGTAGTCCTCGCCGGGAGCATTTTCATTGGGTGCGTCTTCCACCAGCCGCTCCACCTACTGCTGTGCCCCCAACCTCCTTGTTCATGCCCCTTGGCGTCCCGCCTCCCCAAAATGGGCCAAAAACAGCATGATTTTGGGTCCATTCAGCATAAACGTGGAGGCATAGATAGCTAGTTATGCGCTATATGCAGTATAGTGGATCGCGCTTTCGTGAAACACTGAGTGAAACATTGTTGTTTTCGGAGATGTGGCGCGTAAGACCTTGTGGTACAAAGAGTTACGGCCACGCGTTCCTTAAGGAGTGTTTCATGCCGTTTCGTGCGGGAAAGGGGATGGGCAACCGGAGAAAATTTCTGCTTGCGCTTCCCGCATCGCCATGCTATACTGGCGCTCGTTTTTGGAGACGGTCATTCACTGCTACTGATGCAACGGCGCCGCCAGGCGTCAAAGAGGGAGGGTATCCCGTTCAATGTGGATCAACTGCAGGATAAGCCCTCCCGCGTGGAAAGCCTTTTCCCCCTCTGTCATCCCGGTATTGCCCTTCGGCCAAAGGGGCCGCGGGCGGGATGAAGTCTGTCTGAACGGCCTCTAGGAGGACGCTTCGCAATCCCGAGAAATTCTTTTTCGGCAGCGTAGTTGCTTTTTTGGGGTTAAGTATTTACGTTGTTGTCATAGCTAGCTGCAAGTTGGAATTTCGCGGGGGTGGAGCGGGTAGTTTTTGGCAAGACGGGGCAAAGGGGCTGGGGTTCCTTGGGGACGCAGGTGAATGGGGATGCGGTGCGGTGAACACAAACTTGGGGATACGGGGCTTGCGAAGCGGCGCGTGGCGCGGTACGTGGCGGGCGCCCTGTTTCGCGGGAAGGAGACAGCGATGCAAGGCCAAGCGCCTTTCCAGTCCGGAAGCGACATACCTCCCAATGCCAAACTTGGGCCAAACGGGGCGGAGCAATCTGAACGGCGAAGGGAAACAGGGATGGCTTCAGAAGAACCAAATCCATGGGAAATCGCGCAACAACGGTTGCGGAACGTATTGGATGAACATAGTTTCAAGAATTGGTTTTCTCAAACCCGCTTGCAGTCGTGCGATAACGGAACGGTGGTGATCTCGGTTCCGAGCCGTTTTTTTGCGGAATGGCTGCGGGATCACTATTTGGAAACCGTGACGGAATGCCTCCAGGATGTTGTGCCGGACTTCAAGGAGGTCCGGTTTGAGCCCATCAGTGGCGGGGGCGATACGCCAACAGAACCGCGCCCAGCCGCCCGCAAGACCGCAACCGCGGCGCCGGCCCGGCAAGCCGCCTCAGAACCCAGTCCACCCTCTGCTGGTGAGGGCGCCGGGAAGCCCAGCGCCAAACGAGGTGTCTTCGAGGGGTTCAATGTGCGGTATTCCTTCGAGCATTTCGTGGTGGGGGCGGGAAATCGCTTTGCCCACGCCGCGGCCAAGGCGGTGGCGGAGTCGCCCGCACGAGCCTACAATCCGCTGTTTCTCTATGGCAGAACGGGTTTGGGCAAGACCCACCTCATGCAGGCCATCGGGCAAGAAGTGCTTAGGAAACAGCCCGGCGCCAACATAGCGTATGTGTCCTCCGAGCAATTCACCAATCAGCTTATCGAGAGCATAGCGCGCAAGTCCACGCAACGGTTCCGAAACAAGTACCGCAAGGCGGATATCCTTCTTATTGACGATATCCACTTCATCGCGGGCAAAGAGGCCACCCAGGAAGAGTTCTTCCACACCTTCAACGCCCTTTTCGACATGCACAAGCAGATCGTCTTGTCCAGCGACCGGCAGCCCAAGGACATCAAGGGGGTGGAGGAACGCCTGATTTCTCGCTTTGAGTGGGGATTGGTGACGGATATCCAGCCGCCCGACCTCGAAACCCGGGTCGCCATCCTGCAAAACAAGGCCATCCAGGAAAACGCCACCATTCCCAAGGATGTGCCGCAGTTCATCGCGCGTCATATCACGAACAACATCCGCGAACTCGAAGGCGCCCTTATCACGGTAATCGCGTATAGCAAACTGACCCAGCGCGAGATCACCCAGCAACTCGTCGAGGAAGTCTTGCGGGACCTGATCGGCCGGGAAACGATCAAGCCTATCACCATCGACGCCGTTCAGCGGGCCGTTGCGGATCATTTTGATGTCCGGATTTCCGATCTCCGGGGGGCGAGCCGACAACGGCAAGTAGCGTTTCCACGCCAAATCGCCATGTACTTGTGCAAGGAACTCATCCCCAGCCTGTCGCTGAACGAAGTGGGCGAGGCATTCGGCGGGCGCGATCACACCACCGTGCTGTACGCGTGCCAACGCATCACAAAGGAAATCAAGAACAACGCCACCACCCGCCAACTCACCGAAAAGCTGGAGAAGGGCCTGCGGCCTTAACCCCCAAGCAATCACGGACACGAATCCGGATGGAGCGTCAAGCCCAAATTTGTTGACCGCCAAAGTGAACGCGCTGGGAGGTGGCATGGCCTTCCAGGCCATGAATCAAGGGCTGCGTCACCGCCAAGAATAGAGGCCACCGGCAAGTTTGAAGATGTTCCACCCCCACCGTCATCCCAGCGCAAGCGGGGATCCACCGGGTGTGCCTGCCATGCTGTCACAAATAAATCCATCCCGTTAGGGATGACAGCTGGTAGCCGGGGGTTGAGGCCGCGTGCGATAGCATGCGGGCGACACCCCCGGAAACAAGGCCCCGCCCACCGACCCCTTTAGGGGTCGCAGAACTCTTGTGCACGCAGCTGCTGCGACCCCTAAAGGGGTCGATTGATGGGGTGGCTTGCGATCCTGGGGTATCGCGCGCTGCGCGCGCTTCAACCCCAGGCTACTATCTGTGACCCCTTTGGGGTCGTCTAGGTATTCACCTACACATGGAGGCAGGGCTGCAGCGTTCCTTGTGAATTCCAATTGGACCCAATCGTGGGGCGCAACGCCGCATTGTCCGCAAATTAAGGGCTGAAGAGGCGTTAGAGCGGGGGCTCGGCCTCGACGGGGTTGCTCAGCGTGCCGATGGGAGGGATGGTCACTTCAACCTGGTCGCCAGGGACAAGCGGAGCGATGCCTTCCGGCGTACCGGTGGCGATGATATCGCCAGGTTCCAAGGTGATGTATTCGGTTATGTAGGCGATTAGGGCGGGGACATCAAAGATCAGGCGGCGGGTGTTGCTTTGCTGCCGGAGTTCCCCATTCACCCGCACCTCCACGTCCGCCTCCAAGGGTTCCACCAGGGCGTTTGTCAACAACACGGCCGGCCCCACCGGGCAAAAGCTGTCCATGCTCTTCGACAAGAACCAAGGCAATCCTTTGCCGATATCCTGTTGCTGGATATCACGCGCCGTGACGTCATTCACGATGGTGTACCCCGCCACGCAGTCCAGCGCGTTCTCCCGCCGGACGTCCTTGGCCCGTTTCCCTATCACGACAGCCAGTTCCCCCTCGTGATCCACGCGGCCGTAGGTCTCGCGAATGCGTATGGGACAGCCCGGTCCGATGCAGGCCGCGGGCGATTTGCTGAAAACCACGGGCTGCTTGGGCGCTTCGTGACCGGTTTCGGCGGCGTGGGCGCTGTAATTGCGTCCGATGCAGAGGATCTTTCCGGGCCGGTGCGGCTGGAGACAAACCGGGGCCTCCGATAAGGCGAACCGTTCCGTGAGTCCATATTCGCCCAAACGCGACACTACCGGCTCCACGTGTTCGCTGGAGACCAGTCCTTCCCGGAACATCACATCCAGAGTGCTCAAGACCGGCCCAGGCGCGTCATGCGCCAGAAGATGGTAAATCTGATGCGCCTTGGTGTAGTCGATCCACTCCCCACCGGTTTCCAACGCGACATACGTTCCGCGTCCTCCTTGGGCTGTTGCTAGTTTCATGTCCGCCTCCTCGTCCGAACGGCGCTGCTGCGTGAATTCGTGGAATCTTCCCGGCGAACGGAGTATAACAGACGAGGCTTGCACGTCGTGCGCTCAATCCCGCGAACCTAATCCCGGTTTTGGGGTCAAAGCAGGTAGAAAGGCGTTGGAAGCAGCTTTCTCTCAACAGCAGACAACTCTAAGACAGAAAGGATGTACGACAATGAAACTGGCGATTGTAGTGATGGCGGCGTTGCTTTGGGCGTTCCCCCTTGTGTCGGCTCAGGAACAAGCGGGAACCAGTGTGGAAGACCAAGTGGACGTGGCCCTGACGGCCTATAACGACGGGCTGGGATTGGTGCGTGACACCCGCGAGTTGACCCTGCCCACGGGCGAACTGTTTCTTGATTTTCGCGATGTGGCGGAACGCATCAAGCCCGAGACGGTGAGCCTACAATCCTTGGCCTCGGAGCGTTCGCTCACCGTGTTCGAGCAGAATTACGAATATGACCTCATGAGTCCGTCGAAACTCAAGGAGAAATACGTGGGCGAGATGGTGAAGCTTGTGAGTTTCAGCGAAAAGGACGGCTTCGAGACGGTGGACGCGCGCCTCTTGAGCGTGAATGAGGGGCCGATCTACGAAGTGGATGGCGAGATCTACCTCGGACACCCCGGCCAAGTGGTCTTGCCCGATGTCCCCGAGGACTTGCGGGCGACGCCCACGCTGGTCTGGCTGCTCGACAACGCGTTGAGCAATCAAGAGCTGGAGCTGACCTATCTCACCGAGGGCATTAGTTGGAAGGCGGATTACGTCATCAACCTGGCCCGCGATGACCGCTCCATGGATCTCACGGGCTGGATCACGTTGGACAACCGCTCCGGCGCCACCTACGAAAACGCGGAACTCAAACTTGTCGCGGGCGATGTCCACCGGGTCGAGCGCCGCCCGGAACCTAGGGCAATGCGGATGATGGCGGACGAAGCTGTAGCGGCCGAGGCCGCGCCCGCCGAACAAGAGGCTTTCGCCGAATACCATCTCTACACGATTCCGCGCCGTACGACCATCCGCCAGAATCAGCAGAAGCAGGTCCTGCTGCTGGAGGCCGACAACATCGTCAGCGACAAACACTACGAACTCCACGCGCCAAGCCATTTCTTCCGGCAACAGGTTGGCACGCAGCGCGATCTCCGGCCGGAAGTCTACATTGAGTTCGCCAACGAAGAAGGCAACAACCTCGGCATGCCCTTGCCCGGCGGGATCATGCGGGTCTATCAAGAAGACAGCGCGGGGATGCCGCAATTCGCCGGCGAGGACCGCATCAACCACACGCCGCGCGACGAGGATGTGCGGCTCAAGATCGGCAGCGCCTTCGACGTGGTGGCCGACCGGGTTCAAACGGATTTCACCCGCGTCAGCGACCGCGTGACCGAGTCTTCCTTTGAGATTACCCTGCGCAATCACAAGGATGCCGATGTCACCGTGGATGTCGTCGAGAATATTCAGGGCGACTGGGACATCCTGGACAGCTCGCACGACTACGAGCAACGCGACGCGCGCACGGCGGTGTTTTCGCTGGACATTCCCAGCCGGGGCGAGACCGTGCTCACGTACGACGTGCGGGTGCGCTGGTAACGAGCAAACGCCCTGGCGTGGGCCGCGTCTGAGACGGCGGCTTGAATATGACATTGGGTGGGCATAAACGATACAATAGGGCAAACATTTCCTGGGAAGCGTCTTTGGTCTGACGGCCAAAGGCGCTTCCACTTTAACATCACCCCATGGCGCGGCCTATGCGCAAGAAAGAGGTAAGGAACATATGCGAGCTTTAACCGCTGCGGAGATGCGCGAAGCCGACCGGCGCTGCATTGAAGAGGTCGGTATTCCGGGCGCGGTACTTATGAATAACGCCGGCATGGCGCTTTTTGAAGAGATCGAGAGCAGTCCCATCGGCATCGTGTGTGGGAAGGGGAACAACGGGGGCGATGGCTTCGTGTTGGCCCGGCTGGCCCACGTCGCGGGATTTCGGCCCCATGTGATCCTGCTCGGCGAGCCGGAAGAACTCAAGGGCGACGCCGCTACGTTCTGCCGCGCGTATCAGAACCTGGGCGGATCCCTGACCTGCGCGGCGGACGAGGCGGCGGTCACCGAAGCCGTTGCGGCGTTGCCGGAGTGCGCTCAGGCCGTCGACGCCATGCTGGGAACCGGCACGGAAGGCGAAGTGCGCGGACTATGCCGCGCGGCTATCGAAGCGTGGCCGGGCGTCCCGACGCTTTCCGTGGACATCCCCACCGGCATCCACACCGATACGGGCGAGATACTGGGCGCGGCCATCCGGGCGGATGTCACGGTTACGTTCCAATTCCCCAAGAAGGGCTTCGAAAATCCCGCCGCGCAGAACTGCATGGGCCGCTTGGTCGTGGCCGATATTGGCATTCCGCCGGTGTGCGCGGATGATGAAGCATGGGCGGCCTTGCAGGCCCGCGTGACCAGCGCGGCATGAGCGCCGGGGAACCGGAGCCCATCCGGGCGTTTCTCGCCATTGATCTCCCGCCCGAACACCGGGAGGCCTTGTTCGCCGTCGCGAGCCGGTTGAAGCGGGCGGGGGCACGGGTGTCGTGGGTTACCCCGGACCGCATGCACCTCACGCTACGATTTCTCGGCGAGGTTGCGCCGGACGCCCTGGAGCGCTTGGGGGACGAACTGGCGCCGGTGTACGAACGGCAAGAGGCTTTCCCGCTCACGCTCGCGCGGATCGGAGCCTTTCCCAATGTGCGCGCGCCGCGTGTGATATGGGCGGGCCTGTCTCCGTTGGAGGGACCGCTTGCCGCATGCCAGGAGGCCGCCGAAACGGCCGCGCGCTCCATCGGGCTCAAAGCGGAGAAGAAGGCGTTCAAGCCGCATGTTACGCTGGGGCGCGTCCGGGACCCCAAGACCGCGGGCAAGCTTATGGCGCCTCTGAGCGATGAAAAGGAGTTCCATGGGGGTGAATTTGAGGTGGGCCATGTGTCATTATACGCGAGTGAGTTGACATCGTCTGGACCCCAGTATACCCAACTGCGAGTGTTCCCTTTCTCATGGAATTCCTAATCCGCGCGACACAGGCCGGTCTAACGTTGTACATGCTGCTGGTGCTGTTCCGGTGGATGGCCCCCTGGATCCAGATGGATATCCACAGCCACCGGTGGCTGCGCTGGATTCCGGCGGTCACCGATCCGTTGTTGAACCGCTTGCGCAGCATACTGCCGCCCTTGGGACCTGTGGACATTACCCCGCTCGTGGCCTTGCTCTTGTTGTGGCTCGTGCGCACCGCGCTCGTCAGCCTTTTGGCCGAAGCCGCCTGAGCGCACGCCTTAACCCAGAGAGTAGGAACATGAGAATACGACCCGCCGTTGGGCCGGCCGTCACAGCCGGTTCCGGAACGCCGCGCCTACGCGGCGCCATGGATTGATGCATGAACGAAACCGGCTATACCGAGGCCCGGCGCACGATGGTTGAATCCCAACTCCGCGCACGGGGAATTCGCGACCCTGGCGTGTTGCGCGCCATGGAAGAGATCCCCCGGCACCTGTTCGTCCCGCCGGACCTCGCGAAGCAGGCCTACGACGACCGTCCGCTCGATATTGGCGCGGGACAAACCATCTCGCAACCCTACATGGTGGCGCTCATGAGTGAGCTGCTCGCCGTCGAGCCGCACCACCGCGTCCTCGAAGTGGGGACGGGCTCGGGTTATCAGGCGGCGATCCTGGCCGCCCTAGCCCGCGAGGTCGTCACCATTGAGCGCTTCGAGAATCTGGCCCGGCAAGCCGCCGGACGCCTCCGCGACGCGGGCTGCGGCAATGTGCGCGTCGTGGTGGGCGACGGCAGCGCGGGCGCGCGGGATTATGGCCCGTTCGACCGCATCATCGTCACCGCGGCCAGCCCTTTGGTTCCGCCCTCGCTAAAAGAGCAGCTCGCCGCCGGTGGGCGCTTGGTGTGCCCGGTGGGTACCCGGCACGCGCAAAAGCTGGTAGTGGTGGACCACGGCGACGGCGTTTTCGAGGAGAGTGAGGGGGTGGGCTGCGTTTTTGTGCCCCTGTTGGGCAAGGAAGGCTGGAGCGAAGACGATTGACGGATATGCAAGAGGCTAGCCGGAACGGCGCGGTCCTCGCCTTGTGCGGGGTGGGCGTGCGGAAAGAAGGACGCTGGTTGCTGCGGGACATCACATGGACGGTGCAACGCGGCGAGCACTGGGCGCTTCTCGGGGCCAACGGTTCGGGAAAGACCACGCTGCTCAAGATCGTGACGGGCTACGAATGGCCCACCGAGGGGACCGTCTCCGTGCGGGGCCGAAAGCTTGGCGAATGTCACATCCCCGAGCTGCGCAAGACGATCGGCTGGGTCAGCTCGGCCCTGGAGCGCCGCATCCCCCCGCGCGATTCCGCCATGAGTGTCGCGCTGTCCGGATTGGACGCCAGCTTCGGCGTTTATCGAAACTTCGGGACCGCCGAAGAGGATCGCGCCCGCCAAAGCCTTGACCAGCTCGGGCTAACCCCGCAAGCGAAACAGCCTTTTGAAACGTTATCGCAAGGCGAGCGGCAACGCGTGCTCATCGCGCGTGCGTTGACGCCGGGACCCGCGCTGCTGGTGCTCGACGAACCCTGCGCTGGCCTGGACCCCGCCGCGCGGGAGGCGTTCCTTGCGCGGCTTTCCGCGTTGCAGACCTCCCGGCCGGACCTCACGCTTGTGCTGGTCACCCATCATATCGAGGAAATCCACGCCACCGTGGATAAGGTCCTCGTGCTCAAGGATGGCGAACTTCTTGCGTGCGGCGCGCCCCCGGATGTCCTACGGGACCGCGTGCTCACGAACGCCTTCAACCATCCGTGCGCCATCACACGCGAAAACGGCCGCTACACGCTTCGCTTGAACGCCCGGGATTAGCACCAGG
>PUOI01000142.1 GCA_003552765.1 Candidatus Hydrogenedentota bacterium
AAGCCATCGACATCGTGGACCTTCACCGGTACCGCAAGCGGCAAGCCGGGAAACTGTCGGGCGGCTGGCGGCAGCGCCTGGCCCTGGCCTGCGCCCTGGTGCACCGGCCCCGTCTCATGTTCCTTGACGAACCCACCGCCGGCATTGATCCCGTGGCCCGTCGGGACCTCTGGAATTTGCTGTTCACGCTATCCGGGCGCGGCGTCACGTTCTTCGTCACCACCCACTATATGGACGAAGCCGAGCGGTGCAGTCACGTCGGATACATCTACTTTTCGAAACTCATCGTCTGCGGCTCGCCTGGCGAACTCAAGGAACTGCCCGAGGTCTCCCCGCCGGGAACGATGCGCCTTGAAGTGCGTTGCGACCGGCTCACGGGGGCCATGCAACGGCTTAACAGTTACTCCTATGTGCACGAGGCCACCATCTTCGCGGACTCCATTCACGTGCTGGCGGACGAGGGGTACGCCGAGCAACTCGCGGCCGATCTCGGCAACGACGGGTTCGGCGAACCCTCTGTGCTGCGTATCCCCCCGACACTCGAAGACGTGTTCGTGACCTTGACCCGCGAAAGGGACAACAACCGCCATGTTTAGGGGGACGCGTTCGATCATCTATAAGGAAGTGATCCACATCTTCCGGGATCCCAGGACCTTCCTTCTCATGCTGTTCCTCCCCAGCGTCCAGCTCACCATCTTCGGATACGCCATCGACCTCGACGTGAAGGACGTCCCGACCGTGGTGTACAATCTGGACGGCCGGGAACCGAGCCGGGACTTGCTGAACACGTTCGCGAATTCCGGCTATTTCGCGCTCGATTACACGGCTTTTTCCGATGAGGAACTCGTGGACACCGTCGTGCGGGGCCACGCGAAGGTAGCCTTGAAGATCCCGCCTCACTACACGGACGACCTGCTCCGGGGCCGCCCCACCAGCATACAAGTCCTCATCGACGGCAGCGACAGCACCGTGGCCATGCAGGCCCTTAACGTATCCAACGCCATTGCCCTGCGGGAAAGCATGGACATCGCCGCCGAAACCCTTGGCGGCCCCGAAGAAGCCCCCATCGAGATGCGCTCCCGCATGCTGTTCAACCCGGACATGCGCACGGCGAATTTCATGGTGCCGGGCTTGGTGGGCGTGGTGCTCCAGACCATCACCATGCTGCTGACCTGTTTCGCCATCGTGCGCGAGAAGGAAAACGGCACCCTCGAACAGCTCATGGTGACCCCCGTTTCCCGCCTCGGGCTCATGATAGGCAAGCTGGTTCCCTATTGCATCATCGGGATCGCGGAAGTCGCGTTCCTGCTGACCATCATGCGGTTTCTCTTTCAGGTCCCCATAGCGGGCAGTTTGCTATTGTTGGTGGCGTTCTCCATCATCTTCATCTTCACCGTGCTGGGATTCGGCCTGCTGATTTCGACCTTCGCCGACAATCAGATCCAAGCCCTCCAGTATTCCTTCGTCATCCTGTTGCCATCGGTGTTGCTGTCCGGCTTCATGTTTCCCTTGGAGAACATGCCTCATGCCGTCTACCTCATCGGGCGAATCGTGCCCGTGACCTATTTCATTGAGATCTTGCGAGGCATCATCCTGCGTGGCGCGGGCTTGACCGAGCTTTGGACGCAGGGACTGATCCTTGTGGGAATGGGCCTGACCCTGCTCCTTATCAGCACGTTCCGGTTCCGCAAGACCCTATAGCAAGACGCCCCGGTCCACTTCTCAAAGGAAGACCATCAGGCATGCTGGCCCCTCGGCCGATAGGTGTTGCACTTAGTATATGAATCCAGGCCAGCCCATCCCAACGAACGCGCTTTGCCTAAACCGGGGAATTTTTGTTACACTTCCCAATACCAGTCGGGGCGTGGCGCAGCCCGGTAGCGCACCTGCTTTGGGAGCAGGGGGTCGCCAGTTCAAATCTGGCCGCCCCGACCATTCATAAGTCCTTTCATGGAAAGAACTTACACGATCCTTTCCAACCTCCTCTCAACAAGCCAAGATACAATCTGAACCAGTGGTAGACCATTTTGATTTGGATGAGTGGAGGGAGATTGCTCAGGAGTGCGGGGCAAGAGTGCCGCGTCCGAGGAGAGGTTTTTGGGTGGTTCATGCCGGGTAATCCTAGGGTAACTCTGTTCGGAGAACTGTGAAATGCCATTTCCGAGTGAAGTTACAGTGAAACGCTATAGACTTAATGATTGCTGGAGAACATGGTTTCTCCCCGAGTGCGAACAATCAAAATTGTTTGGTGTAACTGAAAAGTATTTGTGCATGATTAGTGGCGAGCATCCAGCTTGCAGGTACAAGATTGGAACGCTCATATATCTCGAAGATGCTCCCT
The DNA here is from genome assembly GCA_003552765.1 of Candidatus Hydrogenedentota bacterium. Taxonomy (GTDB): domain Bacteria; phylum Hydrogenedentota; class Hydrogenedentia; order Hydrogenedentales; family SLHB01; genus SKRY01. The sequence continues at coordinate 2,342 of PUOI01000142.1, forward strand.
ATTTTCACAAAATTGGTAATCATCACAGGATTCGCGGACCATACAAGGTCGTAGCATCCCATCCATCTGAAAAACACAAAGTAATCGTAAAGCACAATGGAGCAATAATAGTTTACCAGGATCTCAACCCTTCAATTGGTCCATGGCGCGATGGGTATTCTGTAAAAAGAGTGATAGAAGGGGCTGAGGTGACTTATCGCCAAATAGCTAGCGAGTTCAACTATTTTCCCTTCCGATTTTCAATTGAGCCTGCAACAAACTTCACCACAGATTATGTCGAACATTCCCATCATAAATGCGACCTCTGTTATCAGGGCTGACAACCTCGTACCACCTGCGCAAGTGAGTTGACGCGAAAGATTGCTGACCGGCGGTTCAAGAATCTCCGTAGCTCCGATGTGCGAGTGGGTTATCCGCGTGTGCGTACGCAAATCTTCAGCGACAAGACTCCACACACCATGATTTCTGTGTAAACTTTCATCCTGCCACAGTGGTTCTATCTCTGTTGTCAGATGCCGGTGGTCCCTGCATGTTTTTCCCAGTGCAACTAACGCGTTTGGATACTCCGGACGGTATGGGGCATGATGGGGCCGTTTTCATGACGCTATTGGCTTTCACGGAAA
>PUOI01000499.1 GCA_003552765.1 Candidatus Hydrogenedentota bacterium
CATACCATGGCCATGAAACCGGCCAGCGAATACGAAGAAGCGTTGATGGACCTCCGCGAGATACGGCTCACGCCGGTGGAATAGATTGTTTGCGGCGCACACCTCAAATGCTGGAAAGGAGATAGGACCATGCGTATGAACAGACGGAGTTTTCTCAAGGGCGCCGGCGCGGGCGCGGTGGGCCTTGCCGCGGCATCCGCCCTGCCGCGGTTCCACGTCCTTGCGGCGAACAACCAGAAGCTGCGGCATGCGGCCATTGGCGTGGGCGGATTCATGGGCGGCGGCGACCTGCGGCGGCTGGCCGATCATCCCGACATCGAGATCGTGGCCCTGTGCGACGTCGACGAACGTTACCTGGAAGAAGCGCGCGAAGGGTTTCCCGATGCGCGGGTCTACCGCGATTGGCGGGTGCTGCTTGAAGAAGAGGAAGGCCGCATCGATTCCATTAACGCGACCGTGCCCGACCATTCGCATGCGCCCATCTCGGTGAGCGCGTTGCGCAAGGGCATCCACGTGTATTGCCAGAAACCGCTCACGCGCAACATCCACGAGTCGCGCGTCATGGCGCAAGAATCGGCCCGCTCCGGGTTGGTGACGCAGATGGGCGTGCAAACCCATAACGCCGCCTACTACCGCACCGCCGTGGCCATGGCGCAAGCGGGCGTCGTCGGCCGCATCAAGGAGGCGCACTCGTGGTGCATCCGCTCGGAACGCGGCAGCTTCGACTGGACGGGCGATTACTCCGATCCGCCGACCGAACGCCGCCCGGACCGGGAGGACGAGGTCCCAGATTATCTGGACTGGGATCTCTGGCTTGGCGCGGCTCCCCAACGTCCTTACGCCGCCGCTTCGGACGAAGGCGACTACTGGGCGGACGAGGGGTTGTATCAGCCCATGGAATGGCGGCGCTGGCGCGACTTCGCGGGGGGAACGCACGGCGACATGGGCGGTCACATGATGGACGCCGTGTTCACGTGCCTCGAACTGACGGCCCCCCTCTGGATCGAGAGCCACGGGAGCCCCCATTACGAAGAAACATACTCAGGGGATAACAAGGTGCTCCACCGTTTTCCCGGAACGCGGTTCACCACGGGCGACATCGACTACTATTGGTACGACTCCGGCCCCGTGGACACGGAAGGCTGGCCTATTGCTGAGGCGGATCTCGCCATGGACGGTTCAATGCTGATTGGCGAGCGGGGTTATCTCTATCTGCCCCATGGGTCTTCCCCGGAAGTGTTGCCGGAAGATGACCTTCAAGACGCGGTGGAGTGGTTCGAGGACCGCATCGGCCGCAAGGATGACGTGAACCACTACCATCAATTCGCGGACGCCTGCCTGGGACGGGGGCTCACCAGCACGCCCTTCGCCTACGGAGGCCGATTGACGGAAACCGTGCTCATGGGAAACATCGCGCACGAATTTGTGGGCGAACGCCTCGAATGGGATGCTCAGAACCTTACGTTTCCCAACAAGCCAGAGGCCGACGCCCATTTGCGGCGGGAGTACCGGCAAGGCTGGAGCATCGAGGGCCTTGGCTAGCCGGGGCCCAGCGGCCATGCATGTGGAAATCACGGCGGTCCACTTGACGGTCACATTGTCGGATGGACGTGTCATTAGCGTTCCGATCACGTGGTATCCCAGATTGTCCCACGCACGGCCGGAGGACCGGGAGAACTTCCGGGTGGTTGGGCAGGGGCATGGCATCCATTGGCCAACCTTGGACGAGGACATCAGCGTGGCCAACCTGCTCTTTGGGCAACCCTCGGGCGAAAGCGCGCAATCCTTCGCGCGCTGGAAAACGGAATATTACCGGCGCTCAGCGGACGATGACAGATCGCCGTCCAGGGAGTAGGTTGCACGAATACACGTCCCCACACCAGGCGCTTGCGCCCCTGCAAACACGGGCGAAAGCGCGTTGCCAGCCCGGCGTGGGGGGAAGGTCATATAGGGAGACAGAGCCGCCTCAGCTCTTGGGCGGGCGGCCTAAGGGGCGGATCTCGACTTCACTGATGGTGGTGCGGGGATCGGCGGAGAGTATGTCCCGGCATACGCGGCCGACGTCTTCAGGTGCCACTTTCCATGATTCGCCGGTGTCCTCGCCATGCCGGGGCGATTGGGACGCGACCGAGCCGGGGTAAATGGTTGAGACGGTGATGTTGTGGTCGCGGCACTCTTGAAACAGCGACAGCGAAAGCCCTGTGACGGCGTGTTTGCTTGCGGCGTAGGCGCTGCCCCCGGCCAAGGGAAGCTTGCCCGAGATTGATGAAATGTTGATTAGATGCCCCCGGCCCTGCCGCTGGAAGTGCGAGAGAATGGCCTTGGTGGCATAGAAAAGCCCGTTCACGTTGGTGTCCATCATCGCGTGCCACTCTTCCATGCTGATGTCGAAGATGTCCTTGCGGATGACCAGGCCTGCGTTGTTGATGAAGCCATCGCAATGCCCCATCTGCTCCACGAGCCAATCCACGGCCGTGCGCGTGGCCTCGGGGTCACGCAAATCGCACGAAACGGCGTGGCTTTCCCCGTTCTGGTCGCGGATGCTTTGCTGCAAGTCCTCGAGCAAGTCTTCCGAACGGGCCAGCAAGCCCACTTCGTGGCCGTCCATGGCCAAATATGAGGCGATACCCCGGCCAATGCCCTTACTCGCTCCCGTGATGATAACCTTCATACATCGTCTCCTTCCTTTTGCTCAGTTCGTACTAACGTTGTGGACGCCCGGATCGCGTCTGACGTAGCCCGAAATGTTCTCACGAACGAATCCATCCCGTAGGGATGACAGATGGTAGTTAGAATGAGAAGGCAGGTCTCCCGGGGCGGAGTCGCTATCCAAGAGCGCTCCAATGGAATGCAGTCTTGTGTGACTGCGGTTTCCACTCAGGAGACCGGCCATGGGCCATGATATCACACGTATGAGCCTTACCTCAGGAGACTACTCATGACTAAGCACACC
>PUOI01000169.1 GCA_003552765.1 Candidatus Hydrogenedentota bacterium
GCGCTCCAGGCGGGCTATCCGCCGGAACGCATCGTCTTTGACGGCAACGCGAAGACGCGGGAAGAGCTTGCTCAGGCCCTTGAGGCCGGTATCTACGCCATTAACGTGGATTCGGAGAACGAGCTGCGCGTATTGGCGGACCTGGCGCAAGAGATGGACCGGAAAGCCCGGGTTGGTCTTCGCGTGAATCCGGATGTCAACCCGGATACGCACCCCAAGATCGCCACGGGCTTGCGCAAGAGCAAGTTCGGCGTGGACCTTTCGAGGGCCGTTTCATGTTACGAATTCGCCCGCGATCATTCCCATATCGACGCCGTGGGCATTCACGCCCATATTGGGTCGCAGATCCTTGAGACGGCCCCCTTCGCGGAGGCCGCGGGCAAGCTTGTCGATATCGCGCTGGAACTCAGGGAGCGGGGCGTCGAACTCGAGTATATGGACCTCGGCGGGGGATTAGGCATCCAATACGAAGACGAGAACCCGCCGTCCCATGCGGAGTTGGCGGACGCCATCCGGCCCCATTGGAAGCGGTATCCCATGCGGATTCTCCTTGAACCGGGCCGCTCGCTCATGGGCAACACGGGCTGCCTCGTGAGCAAGGTGCTGTATATCAAGGAGTCGCCGGCCAAACGCTTCGTGGTGATCGATGCCGCGATGAACGATCTTTGGCGGCCCACCATGTACGATTCCTATCATCACATCGCGCCGGTCCGCGAAACGGGGGAGACGTTCACGGCCGATGTCGTGGGCGGGGTATGCGAGTCGGGGGACTACATGGCCCGCGACCGTGTCATGGGCAAAGTGGAGGAGGGCGATCTCATCGCCATTGGGAGCGCGGGAGCCTACGGCGCGAGCATGAGTTCGGAATACAATACGCGTCCCCTGGCGCCGGAGGCCCTCGTGGATGGCGCCACATTCCAAGTCATCCGCCGCCGGCCCACCTACGATGAGATGATACGCCTGGAGCAGGCGGAAACGCCGCGTTGGAGCGCGGCCCATGCCCAATCCTCAAGGGAGGACAATTAGGGCGGGCTTTCTCACGCGCCCGCCACGGCAGAATCATGGCGAAACCCAAGACATCCTTTGTGTGCCAGAGCTGCGGCGCGATCCTGCTCCGTTGGGCGGGGCAATGCCCGGAGTGCGGGGAATGGAACACCGTGGCGGAGGAAGCCGTGATGCCCGCGGGCGGGCATGTGCGCGAGTCGTACCGGGCTTCGGACGAGGCGCAGCCGCTCCCGCTGACCACCCAGGGCGTGACGCCAACGGTCCGGATGAGCGCGGGCGTGGAAGAGTGCGACCGGGTCCTGGGCGGAGGCATTGTGCCGGGGTCGCTGAGCCTTGTGGGGGGCGATCCGGGGATTGGCAAGTCCACCCTGATGTTGCAGGTCTCAAGCTGTGTGGCCGGGAAGGGCGTCCGCGTCCTGTATGTGTCGGGCGAGGAATCCTTCGAACAGACGCGGCTGCGGGCGGACCGGCTTGGGGCCGTGTCGGACGAACTGTACCTGTTGGCGGAAACCAACCTTGAGTCGGTTAAGAAACACGTCGCCGCCGGCGTCTACGGCCTCATTGTGGTGGACAGCATCCAGTCCATGTACACCGCCAATCTTCCCGCCGTGCCGGGCAGCGTCAGCCAAGTGCGGGACTGCGCCACGGAACTGCTGCGCCTCGCCAAGGATAAGGACATCCCCATCTTTCTCGTGGGCCATGTGACGAAGGAAGGGGCCATCGCCGGCCCGCGCATGCTGGAACATCTGGTGGACACCGTTCTATACTTCGAGGGGGAAGGCAAACAGACCCTGCGGATTTTGCGAGCGGTCAAGAACCGGTTCGGATCCACCAACGAGATTGGGGTGTTCGAGATGACAGAGACAGGGTTGCGCGAGGTGCCCAACCCCAGCGCCTTGTTTCTGGACGAGCGGCCGACCGGCGTGAGCGGCTCCGTGGTCATACCGAGCATTGAGGGTACGCGCCCGCTCCTCGTGGAAGTGCAAGCCTTGGTGGGCGATCCCGGCTATGGCTCGCCGCGCCGGACCGTAACCGGCGTCAACCCGAATCGCGTCTCCCTGTTGCTCGCCGTGTTGGAGAAGCGGGGCGGACTGGCCTTCGGGGACCGGGATGTGTTCGTGAACGTGGCCGGGGGCGTCCGCTTGGAAGAGCCCGCCGCCGATATGGCCGTCGCCCTGGCCTTGGTCTCCAGTCACCGGGAATCGCCCGTTCCCGCCGGGCTGGCGGCGTTTGGCGAAGTGGGTCTGGCGGGGGAGGTCCGGGCGGTGGATCGCGCCCGGCAACGCGTGTCGGAAGCGGCGACGTTTGGGTTCACGCATTGCATCGTGCCGCGCAACTGCATGAACGACCTCGCCGATCAGCCCCTGGAGACAATCCCTGTGTCTGGAATCCGGCAAACCATCGACTACGTCTTGGAGAGGAGTTAATGGCCAAAACCTACAGGACACGAAAGACCAGTCAGGACGCCTTTCGGGAAGCGCTCGTCATGATTTCTCCGGGAACCCAGCTCCGGGAAGCGATCTCGGCCATCCTTCAAAGCCACAACGGCGCGCTGCTTTGCATCGGCGATCCCAAGCGCCTGGCCGACGTTTCCGAGGGCGGCATTGAACTGCACGCGCCTTGCACGCCTCAACTGTTATACGAATTAGCCAAGATGGACGGCGCCATCATATTGAACGCGGATTGCAGCAGCATCCTTTACGCCAACCGTTTTCTCAAACCCGACAACACCATCCCCACCGATGAGACCGGCACGCGGCACCGGGCCGCCGAGCGAATCGCCCGCCAGACCAAGAGCATCGTCATCGCCGTGTCCGAACGGCGTTCGAGCGTAACGCTTTACGTCCACAACCTCAAACATGTCATGGACAACGTGCCCACGCTTCTGAACAAGGCGATGCAGGCGCTGCAAACCTTGGAGAAGTACATCAAGGTGATGGAGCA
>PUOI01000532.1 GCA_003552765.1 Candidatus Hydrogenedentota bacterium
GCGGGGACAGAAGAGCCACGCAAGATCCGTCTTGCCGTGCAACGGCTTAGCGGGTTGTATGGGCGGGAAGCGTTGGTCAACCTATCCCCCCGCAAGCTGAAAACCTTCCAAAGCCATTTGGCAGAGCAAGGCGAATTGAGCCGTTCCAGCATCAATGAAACCTTGCGATAAGTCCCTTGTGTTTTGCGCTGGGCGGTATCTAAGAGACCCATCCCGGAGTCCGTCTATGAAGCGGGCCGTGGCGCATGTGGTGCGGCGCCTCCATGCGCGGCGTTTCGTAAACCACCGTTACAGGACCATGCTCACAAGGACGGACGAGTCCTCGACGGCCTTCAAGGAATGGGGTTCGCCGGCGTCAAGAAAGAGCATTTGGCCGCCCTGAAGCCGCCGCGTGGTTCCGTGACAGTGGAAGTCAATGGCGCCTTCAATGCAATGCACCGTGATTTCTTTGGGCGCGCTGTGCTCGCGTACTTCCTTGCCAGCGGGCAACACCATGCGGATCAGCTCGAGGTGGTCCGTCTTGGCCAGCGCCCGCGTCGTTGCGTCCTTGAGGCCCTCGCCCAAGGGGCGGATGTCCATTACCTCTCCAGACTCGGCATGTTTGATGGCCATGGCGTTTCTCCTTGTTGTGGGTAGGGCAGGCCTTAATCCTGAGTCTCCACGGGGGTGAGTGTTTGGCCGGTGGTCCATTCAATGGCGTTGAATAGCATGTTCCGGAAGTTCTCATTCTCGAAGTCCGCGGGCATGCCCATGGACGTGTAGAACGCGCGGCCTTCCTCTCCGTAGTAATTCGTCCAGGCCAATGGCTCCTCGATGCCGCTGTCCTGGCCCACGCCCCAAAGCAGCGTTGTAGTCTCGGGCCCAAGCTCAGGGTTATGGTAAATCTTGCCGGGCCGGGTCCAGGGGTCAACGCCGTCGAGAATGGAATGGTCTTCCGCGCCTTCCACGATTGTGACTTCGGTGAGCTCATCGTCCCCATGGCCCGAGTAGTCGCCACCGAATATCTCCTCGTCCATCTCCAGGTAGCCTTGGAAAGCGTGGCTCGACGTGCGAATGCCGATGGCGGGTTTTTCCGCCTCAAAGTGGCCGAGGATATATTCGAGCTGTTCCTCGGGCAGTTCCATGCGGCGCGTAAAGATGACAACGAGATCCGCCTCGGCGAGCGCGCAAATGCCATGGAGATGATCGCCGGCGTCCTCGCCCCATGAAGCGGTGACCACAATGTCTTCGTAGTCGTCCTCCAAGGTTCGCTGAAGCGCGCGCAGGGAGGGTTCCGAGTCGTATTCCGCCGAGCCCGAGATAAGGTGAACGCTCAAGGCGCCCGCTCCGGGCATGAGCAACGCGATAAACACACACGATACCGTGATACGCCAAATGAAGCGCATTATGTCTCTCCTTCTGGTTGCAAGTTCGCGAAACCTAGTGATAGCAGGAAGACCTCTCCCATGCCTTCCCCGCAAACAGGCATGGTACCCAGCGGAAAATGAGCGTTTCAAATCTCGGATGAATACCCAGTACACGGAACACTCACATTGGGAGAGGCTGGAAACCGAATTACGGGCTTCCAGCCTCTCTGTCACGGCGCCTAAGGAGGAGAGACTTGCAAGAGAAACGCTCACCGCCCCCGGAGACGTTCGGCCAGAACGCGCGGCTCGGTGATGGGTTCGGAACACGTAAAGTCCTTGCAAAGATAGGCGGCTGGTTGACCGTCAACCAATTCCTTGTCCTTGAGAAGAGGTATCTCGGCCTCGATGGCCCCACGCTCTCCGCTGCCGTTACCGTCCGTGCAGGCCAGAATCTTATTGGGCGCAAAGTGACTGTGCACGGTCCGGGCCAACGCCTCAACCGCCTCAGAGTCCTTCGGCCCCGTCAGAGCAACTTCCAGCGGAGGACGCAAGAGGAAGTCCGCCGCGCAGAGCATTTTGGTCATGGCGGTAGGCGCTTCTTCAAGATTCTGGGTGTTGATCCCTAGAATGGTCTCGGCCTTCTCGCGGTACGCGCGCTTATCGGTAAGCCAGCCTACACGCAGCAAGAGCAGCGCGCCGGCGCTATTGCCCGAGGGTTCGGAGCCGTCCATGACGGGTTTGGGCCGGGCAATGAGCCGGTGATCATCGCCGCTGGTGAAGTAGAATCCCCCACTCTCGGGATCCCAGAACTTGAAGATCATGTCCTCCAGCAACTCCTGGGCGGTTCGCAGCCAGGTGATGTCGAACGTGGCCTCGTATAGCGTCACCAACCCATTGGCCAAGAAGGCGTAATCGTCGAGATAACTTTCGATGCGGGCTTGGCCGTTCCGGTAACTATGCCGGAGGAAGCCGGCTTGCGGATAAAGACGCTCCACGATGAATTGGGCGGCGCGCTCGGCCCCTTCCCGGTAGCGAGGCTCCCGCAAAACCGCATAGCCCTGGGCCATGGCCCCGATCATGAGACCATTCCACGACGTGAGGACTTTGTCGTCCCTTCCAGGCCGGACGCGTTGATTACGCGCTTCGCGGAGGCGGGCATTGAGCTGGTCCATATGGGACCAGAAGGCGTCCAGCGACATACCTCGCTCCTCGGCGAATTGCTCGGGCGGCGTGGTGACGTGAGGGATGTTCTTGTCCGCGTGATACGGTTCGTGGGAGGCGAAATTGCCCCTTGGGCTGATGTTGTAGTAGGCGCAATAGAGTTCCGCGTCTTCCGGGTCGAGTATGCTCCGGATTTGCTCGTCCGTCCACAGGTAGTACGCGCCTTCCTCGCCCTCGCTGTCGGCGTCCTCTGCTGACAAGAAGCCGCCGTCCGAGTGTGTCATCTCTCGGAGCTGATAATCGAGGGTCTGCTCAACGGCGCGTTTGAGCACGGGGTCGCCAGTGACCTGCCAACCCTCCAGGTAGACTTCGCAGAGTTGGGCGTTGTCGTACAGCATCTTCTCGAAGTGGGGCACGAGCCAACGCTCGTCTACAGA
>PUOI01000038.1 GCA_003552765.1 Candidatus Hydrogenedentota bacterium
CCGCGCCCGCGCCAAAGCAGGCAGAAGGATGGCGGCAAGAATTCCGATGATGGCGATTACCACCAACAGCTCAATGAGGGTAAAACCTTTGGTTCGAGTCTTCATTGTTGAGGCTCCTAACTCTTGTGGCGTGGTTTTGCCAGGCCTTTGCCCGGCCCTTCGGTTTCTTCGTTTCCAATGGAACGTTCACTCGGTCACGCGCTCTCTCACTCCGGGTGGGGGACCCTCGTCATCCCCATTGCCAACCTCTTTTTTGCGCGTCTGCCCGCTGCCTGTAACGCCGGGGACGGACGGACACATGACTGCTGTTGTCTGCTTCGCTTACCAGTCGTAACATCTTGACCGTAACGCAACTTAGTTTCTTGTGTCAAACTTCAGCCCGCTCTTTTATTAGTTCTTTCATACAAATACTCCCGTGCGCTTCCTGTAGCGAATACGCATCATGCCCTATTCAACGGCTTTGCTACTGTCCAAGACGATGACGCTGCACCGCTCCACGGCCTTCGCCCGGCAATTCCCGCTGCCGGGCCTTTGGAGCACGTGCGTCTCCAAGCAGACGCGCCCCGCCGGCCGCAAGCAAAAAACAAGCTTGCCGCTTTCAACTCGCGGCAAGCTTGTGTTGGCGTCTGTGTCTGAACACGGGCTCCGGTTGCAATGACCAACCGGCGCGCGCCCGTTCCAGCGTCTTCAGAACATGTGTTGCTACTCGGCTCGCACTACTGTCGCTTCGGGTCCCTTCTTGCCTTCGGCGGGCTCGAAGATCACCCGCTGTCCCTCCTGCAGTGAACGAAATCCCTCCTGCTCAATGTTTGTGTGGTGGACAAAGAGATCCTGCCCCCCATCGTCGGGCACAATAAACCCGAAGCCTTTCTGATCACTGAACCATTTGACTGTACCTGTCGCCACTTTCCTTACCTCCGTGACGGCCTCCGCGATTCTTGCGCCAAGACCTTGAATCTGCCCCACTATCCCTATATCCCGGCTACGCCCCCTCCTGGGGCTAAAAGGAAGCGCTCCAACGTTCCCCTATATTAGGCACATTTGGACAGGCAATGTCAAAATTTTGTGACATCGCCATTCACTCATGATGCCGTGACGCCAGAGGGTTGCATAAAGCTGCTTGACTATTGCCCTGTTTCAAGGCACACTATCACGGTTATCGTCATACGATCGCATCTGCCCTGCAAAGGGCGGAAGACCGAATGACTCCCCTTTAACGGCTGACCAACGGAAGGAGACTACGCTATGACCAACGACGACTCGGGCATGGGCCCCGAAGGCATGGAACCGGAAAGCCTGACGCCGGACAGCGGCGCGCCCATCGACAAGGATGCGCGCCTTTGGGCGATGTTGTGCCATCTCAGCGCACTGCTGGTTTTCACGTGCATCCCCTTCGCCAATTTGATAGCGCCCCTCATCATATGGATGGTGAAACGCGAAACCCATCCCTTTGTCGATGATCAGGGCAAGGAAGCCGTCAACTTCCAAATCCTGCTGTCCATCATCGGAATCGTGGTTGGGCTAACTATGTTCGTTGGCATCGGGGTCTTCCTGTATCCCATCCTACTAATCGTGCTGCTTGTGTTCGCGATCCTTGCGGGCGTCAAGGCAAACAACGGCGAGTACTACCGGTACCCGTTCAACTGGCGTCTCATCAAGTAAGCATACTCGCTCCCACGCATGGAACGGCCCCAAGCGAACGATTCATCCGCTTGGGGCCGTTTTGTGGTCTTTTCGGCTGGACGAACGGAACCGCTATTCGCCCGTAGACTTCTTCTTCTCGTACGCCGCGATGAGTTCCTGCGCAACGTGCTCCGGCACTTCTTCGTAATGGTCGAACTGGAGTGTATGGCTGCCGCGGCCGCCGGTCATGCTCCGCAACTCGGTGGAGTACCGCAGCACTTCGGCTTCGGGCGCGAGGGCGCGGATGCGCTGCCGTCCGCCGCCCACGGGCTCCATGCCCAACACGCGGCCGCGCTTGCTGCTCAAGTCGCCGTTGATGTCGCCCATGTATTCCTCGGGCACCGTGACCTCAATCTGGACAATGGGTTCAAGGATGCACGGATTCGCCTCGCGGACGCCCTTTTGGATGGCGATGGACGCCGCGATCTTGAACGCCATCTCCGAGGAATCCACATCGTGGTACGAGCCGTAGTACAACTCCACGACAACATCGACCACCGGGTAGCCCGCGATGACGCCTTTTTCGAGCGCGTCTTGGCAGCCCTTGTCCACATGGGGAATGAACTGACGGGGCACGACGCCGCCGGCGATACTGTCCACGAACTCGTAGCCGGCGCCGCGCTCATTGGGCGACAACCGCAGCCACACGTCGCCATACTGGCCATGGCCGCCGGATTGCTTCTTGTGCCGGCCCTGAACCTCGGCCTTGCCCCGGATGGTTTCCTTGTACGCTACACGTGGAGTGCGCGTCTCGGCCTCCACGTTGAATTTCCGTTTCAACCGGTTCAAGAGAATCTCCAACTGCAAATCCCCCATCCCGCGGATGACGTGCTCGTTCGTCGAGGGATCCCGGTAGTGGGTGAAGGTGGGATCCTCTTCGGCAAGGCGGTTGAGGCCTTCGCCGATCTTATCTTCGTCGCCCTTCGACTTCGCGGATATCGCCAGCTTCACCATTGATTCAGGCAATTTGATTTCGGGCAACCGCAATTCTTGTCCTGGCGCGCTAAGCGTGTCGCCGAAAGAGGTCTGCTTCAACTTGGTCATGGCGGCGAGATCGCCAGGCTTGACCTCGTCCACGGCGACCTGCTCTTTTCCGCACATCAGATACAGCTTGCCTGTACGCTCTTTCACACCGCGCGTGACGTTCAGAAACTCGCTATCGGACTTGAGCGTACCACTGAACACCCGGAAATAGGTAAGCTGTCCCACGTAGGGGTCAATGACGGTACGGAATACCTGGCCAAGGAACGGCCCCTC
>PUOI01000109.1 GCA_003552765.1 Candidatus Hydrogenedentota bacterium
CAACGCGCCATGCCGGGGCAGACGCTTCCACGCGGGAAGACCGCGCCGCGCCAAGAGGGTAAGGCCATACCGGAACACACGCCGACTACGCAGGACCTGAGCTTACCGGGCCAAACCACCGTCGCGGACACCGAACGGCAACTTCGCCAGGGAATGCGCCCGTTGGCAGGAAAAAGTCGCAAACGAGGCGCCCTGGTCCGGTTGGAAGACCTCCGCGACCTGCGTAAGGACATTGTCCTGCGTGAGATCCTGGGGCCGCCCCGTGGGTTGCGGCCATTCGAGGACCGTCAGTAAGCTCAAGGCGCGGCGGTTTCAAGCGGCAGCTCCAGGGAACAACATCCCCCTTAATCTTCTTCAAAGGGGGAATTTCTCGTACCGCCGGCATTTTGCCGGCAGACTTGGTGTAGAAGACCAGCTTATCACCAAGGGTCAGGGAACATCCCCCTTGATCCCCCTTCAAAGGGGGAATTTCTCGTAACGCCGGCATCTTGCCGGCACACATGTCACCGTCTCCATAGGGCTTTTCTTGCCGGCGAGACGCCGGCGCTACGATTCCCCCTTCGCAAGGGGGCAGGCCCGCAAGGGCCGGGGGATGTAGACGCTCCGCACACCGTCGTATCCGGCGATTGAGGGGAGCTTGACAAGTCCCTGAAAGGCGCGCATTAACGTCAGAAATTCCGCACCAGCGCCTCTTCCACATTGCCCCGGCCCCCGGCCTTGCTGTTCACCAGGCGGGGGGCGTACACCGTATCCACGGTGAAGCGTTGGTACAGCTCCTGGATTAGCGGCGTCATGGAGTTGGACAACAGCACCTTCACGCAGTTCTTATCCAGTTCCCTCATCGTTTCCGCCAGCAGACGCTGTTCCCTTTCGCCAAAGCCGTTCTTAGCGTACGAGGTGAAGTTGGCGGAATCGGATACCGGCACATAGGGCGGATCAAAATAGACGAAGTCGCCCGGCGCGGCATGGTTGAGGATTTCCTCGAACGAAGCCGTGGCGATTTCCGCCTCTTGCAGGGCCTTGGCCGCCTCCCGGAGATTGTCCGCATCAAGAATGGCGGGGTTCTTGTAGTCCCCCATGGGCGTGTTGAACTTGCCTTGTTTGTTTTCGCGGTAGAGCCCGTTGTAGCACGTGCGGTTGAGGTAGATGATGCGCGCGGCCTGGCCCCGGAGGTCTTCGGGGAAGCGTTCCCGGACGGCGTAGTAATGCTCCTTGCTGTGCAGCTTCGAGTGCATTCTGAGACGCCTAATCACACCCTCGACCTCATCGCGCACCCCTTCGTAGACGGCCATGAGGTTGGGATTGGCGTCCGAAATGCGCGCGCCTCCAGCGGGCAAGCGGCCTGAGCGGTACAGCTCGAAGAACAGCGCGCCGCCGCCGAGAAACGGCTCGTGGTACCGGCCGAACTGCCCCGCGAGGTCCACGCGGTCCACCAACTCCGGCAACAACCGGCCCTTGCCCCCCGCCCATTTCAGAATCGGGTAGGGCATCTCCCGGCCATATCGGCCAATGGGGTTCCCCGTGATGGGTGTCTGTTGTCTTGGTAAGTCTGGCATGTCGCTCCAAAGGCCGCTGGCTCAGGTTATGTCATGGCGGAAAAGGCGCTCTCGTAAACGTTTACGCGTAACGCGCAACCGTGGTCCCTTACCCCTCATCGGTCCGCGGCTGATCATCGACATGACTGGGGCCCCGGCCAACGCGCTTATTGAGGACGGTGCGGCGGTCTTCCATGATTTGGCGCGCCAAGCCCTTCACCTTCATGGTGAGCCACATCATGGTCTGGCTTCCGGGCCGGTAATCGGCGGGGCCGAAGGCTTGCACCCGGCCTTGTTCGTCCAGCGCCACCACCTGAGCGAACTGAGACTCGGATTCGGGGTCGTAGACAGCGTAGGTCATCCCCCCGTGCTTACTCACCACCGAGAAAGAGGGAATGTCGCTGGGACCGTCCGCCACGTAGATCATGTGACGGAAGGGCACGCGCCGATCCTCCTCCGGGAAGGCGTCGTTGACCGAGATGGAGGCCTCGCGGTTGACGCCCTTGTTGATTTCGAACAACGCCCTGGTCTTGGTGGTGTTGTCGAGAAACCCCGCGATTTGGCTGATGGGTCCCCGGCCGGGCTCCTGGGTGAAATCCGCTTCGGGCGGGGCGGGTTCCTCGATGAACTCAGACGCCCAGACGCCGTCCAGTTTCCCGGCGATGACCGACCCCCGAATCATCTCGGCCAGCCCCGTGCTGACGACATAGTGTTCGAGCTGCAGGTTCGCCCCCTTGAATTCCTTCGCCCGGACGATCTCCTTGAGCTGATCAAGGCAGTCGGGCACGCCGGGGAAGAACGCGATTTGCGCGCCCAATTCCCGGAGTTTGGCGTTGGTGAGATCGCGAAACCGGCCATGCTTGACGTAGGATAGCAGGTGGCCAAGGTAGCAGGTGTCGCTCTGGACGTGAATCCCCGCCTTCTTGTAATAGGCGGGTAGCTGATGGACTTCCCGCCAAAACTCGGCCTCGTCGACATCGTAGGCGTCGAACAACGGCTTTTGCATGTAATGAGGCGACAGCGTCCGGTCAAAATCCCAGATAATCGCGATAATGTTTTGGGGAAAGAGGCTCTTTTCCACCACGAATTCCACACTCCCATGGGGTTACGCGCGTAGATGAACGGCAATCAACGGCGCTTGTGGGCAACCGAAAAGACGGCCAGCGGACCGCAGCGCTTCTGATAGTACGTTGTCAGCGCCTACACTGTGGGCAGTCCAAGTGCGTCTGACTTAGTCTGACATGCCGCAATTACGAAATCCATCCCGGAGGGATGACAGATGGAAGCCGCTATTCTTGGCGGTGACGTAGCACGGGCTTCCAGCCCGTGATCCATGGCCTGGAAGGCCATGCCACCTCTTGGCGCGTTTCCTTTGGCTGTCAACAGATTACGGAGGGCGCTCCAC
>PUOI01000565.1 GCA_003552765.1 Candidatus Hydrogenedentota bacterium
CCGCCGCGCGGTTCTCTTGCGTTAGCTTGATGGTCATGTAGATGTGGGTAACGAACGCCGCCAGCAGCACCGCCCGCATCGCCCACAACACGTGCTCGACCTCGTGAAGCGCCTCGGCGTACGCGTTGAGGGCCCCTGGCCCCAAAAATAGGAGCATGTTCCCCCCCAAATGCGCGACGATGTACAACACCAGGAAGATCCCGGTGATCGCCACCACCTGCTTTCGAAAAACAGATGTCGACAGTAATCCCTTGGAGTGAACACTCATGACAAGATTTTGCCCTTTCAAGCCCTGTTGTCCCAAAGAAGGGGAGCCGGAGATATCTAGGCGCGCGAACACGAGGCCCGCGGTTTCCGCGCCAGGCCGATTGCCGTTCGCCTGGAACTTCCAGCCTGTGTGTGAAAAACGAATGGATGATGGAGGCGGTTGGATGCTCCAGCGTTGTGGAGCAATAGGTGTGCCGCTGGAAGCGATACTCCCCAGAATGGGTGGCGGCGCTACTGGGGCGCATTATATGCCAAAAGGCAGGCCCTCGTCCAGAAAAGCTCCGCTCCCAAATCCCTGGTTACAGCAGGGTGCGGGGCGTTTACATCCCCCGGCCCTGCGGGCCACCCCCTTTCAAAGGGGGAATTCGTCCGCTTACCTGGGCGTGAATTGCGGCCCGCCCAGTGTGGCGGCTGTGGATTGGGAAATTCCCCCTTTGAAGGGGGACCAAGGGGGATGTTGTCCCCTGGAGCAGCGCACTTACCCAGCGATTGGGTCCGCTCCCCAGTCACCGGATACCGCGGGATGGATTCGCCGGGCAATTGTGGCGCGGGGCCTGCGATTTGCGGTATCCTGAAAGTGCTGAATCAAGCGCAACCTTCGCGAGGCAGGCGCCGCGCATGAGGGCGTTGCGGGTTTTCCCGCCCGACACGCCGCGATAAGGGCGTGTTCTCTTTCCGTTTCTCCCGTTTTCCCTTGACACGACAGGACTGGTGGCGTGACCGTTTTCGAGACCCTGGGCCAAGACGCAGCCGAACGCATTCGTCCGGCGGCCGTGGAGCAGATGATCCGCGAGATTTCGGGCGCGGGCGGGCGCGAGGTGTTTTTCGCCGGGGCGGTGGACGAGGACGGGCTCATTGAGTCGGTCCGCGTGTGCGCGCGCGGGACAGAGGCGGCGGTGCCCGCGTTCATCGAGAACCTGGAAAGCGGCGACGTGGTCCTGCACAACCATCCCTCGGGCAACATTGCGCCGTCCGAGGCCGATTTGCGCCTGGCCACGGCGTTCGGGTTTCACGGCCACGGGGTGTATATCGTGGACAACGCGATCACCCGGACGTACGTGGTCGTCGAACCGTTTCAGAAGCGCGCTCACAAACCGCTGGACCCCGATGAACTCGCCCCGTTGTTCGCGCCGAACGGTCCCATCGCCCGCGCGTTGCCCGGCTACGAAGCGCGCCCGCAGCAGACCAAGATGATGGAGGCCGTGGCGCGCGCGTTCAATCACGACGCCACCTCTGTCATCGAGGCCCCCACCGGCGTGGGCAAGACGATGGCGTATCTCATTCCGGCCATCCTGTGGGCCATGAAGAACAAGGAGCGGGTGGTCATTTCAACGCGGACCATCAACCTCCAAGAGCAGCTCATCCACAAGGACATTCCCCTGCTCAAGAAGGCGCTGAATCTGTCGTTCGAGGCGGTGCTCGTCAAGGGGCGGGGCAACTACTTGTGCCCGCGGAAGCTGGAGCGGGCGTTGAGCGAGGCGACTCTGTTCGACGACGAGGACGACAAGGCCTCCCTGGACAGCATCGCGGCGTGGGCCGACAAGACGGAGGACGGCAGCCTGTCCGATTTGCCGTTCGTGCCGGGCCGGGAATTGTGGAGCCGGATCTGTTCCGAGGCGGACACATGCACGCAGGCGCACTGTCCGTCCCCGCGCAAGTGCTTTGTCGGCAAGGCCCGGCGCGACGTGGCGAAGGCGGACGTGCTCGTGGTGAATCATCACATGCTGTTCTCCGACTTGTCCATCAAGAAAGAAATCGGCGATTTCAGTTCGCTGGCCGTGTTGCCGGCCTACAAGCGGCTGATCCTGGACGAGGCCCACAACGTGGAGGACTCCGCCACGGACTATTTTGGCGCGAACGTGAGCCGGTTGGGCGCGCTTGCGCTGTTGGGCCGTTTTGTCCGGTCCGACCGGAATCAAGAGCGCGGACTGCTCCCCTATCTCAAGACGAGGCTCGTGAAGGAAGGCTATTCCCATGGCCGGCGCGAGGTCGACGAGATCCTCGAAGTGATTGACAACGAGGCGCTGCCCGCATTGACCGCCGCCCGCGAAGCCCTGCTCACCGCGTTTTCCGCCTTGCGCAGCTTGGCCTCGGAGAAATGCCGGGGATTTGGCAAGGAACTGCGCTGGCGTTTGACGGAACCGGTCCTGAAGGACCCCGAACTCCGGGAAATTCACACGGTCTATGTGCTGCCAGCCGTGGAAGAAGTGGACGCCTGTGTCAGCGCCATCGTGAAGGTGGTTCAGAAGCTGAAGAAACTGCCGGTCCCCGAGGAGGCCGATGAGCCCCCCTTCGCCGCCGAGATTTATCAGTTGGACGGCTACCGGGAACGCTTGGCGAACCTGGGCTCGGTCCTGACGGGCATGACCAAGGAAACCCTCGACCCCAACACGGTGCGGTGGATGGAAATCGACACCGAGAACGCGCACGTGCTCCGGTTGGCGCGCTGTCCCCTGGAGGTTGGCGATGATCTCGCGGAATGGGTGTACGAGAACCTGGACACGGTCGTGCTCACGTCGGCCACGCTCACCGTGAACAACAGTTTCCACTTCTTCATGAAACGCGCCGGCGTGGACCGCATTCAAGACCATCCCGTGGAGACGCAGTTGCTGGATTCGCCCTTTGACTTCAGCGAACAGGCCATGCTTTGCATCCCGCGCGATCACCCGC
>PUOI01000408.1 GCA_003552765.1 Candidatus Hydrogenedentota bacterium
CCGGCGCCGCACTCATGGGCAACGTCCCCATCACGGCCGCGCTGATACCCGTGGTGTTGACCGCCATCCCGCCCATCGCCGAGGCGAATCCCCAGAGCGAATCGGCGGTTGAGATGGCCCTGTGGTGGGCGCTCGCCCTGGGCGCGTGCTTTGGAGGCAACGGCACGCTTATCGCCTCCCCAGCCAACCTGGTGGTTGTGGACATCGCCCAGGCCAACCACCGCCCCATCTCTTTCTGGGCCCACCTCCGGGCCAGCTGGCCCATAACAGTGGGTTCTCTTGTGCTGGCAAGCGTCTATGTCACGTGGCGCTACGCGATGTAAGTCAGCAAATTTCGCTGAGTCCAAGAAAGGCTTCGGTATTCAAGTTTACGGAGGATTGGAAATTGATCTCTCGGTTGGGCGGACCTATCGGTAAATCGATTATCCCATGCTCCGCCTTCCAAGCTTGACACAGTAGCTCCGGAAATCGAAACACCGTTCCTAAGTCACATCGAAGCACCCCATAGAAATTATCACCGATTAGCTGTTGTTTATTGTGCCGCCCTTCTCAACAGTCACATAAACGGATCATGCCCCATGAATGACTTCCAAAACACAGCCTTCCAGACGGCCATTCCGGAGTGGGCCCCTGAGCTGGCGGCCTTTCTCCAACGCTCGGAAGAGGCCAAGGCGGTGGTGTGGGATGATGACAACACCGAGATATCCGTGGCCACGGTGGGGCAGGTGGATGAGGACGCGTTGCGCAAATCGTTGCAGGAAACCCTGGCGGCGGTAGTACGGCGGCCCAATCACGGCGAGGCGGCGACCAGCGCCATGGACGGAATGCGTGTCCGCCGCCTTCCGGAACAGACCCTGCTCGAAAAGGATGGCCACGACGAGAGTCTGGCCACCCTCTGGACCTGGCGGCGCATCCCTTGGCCCAGTCCGGCCGAGATGGCGGGGCTCAAGCCGGACGAGGATGAAGACTGGCGGTGGTTGGCCGCGCTGGCCGCGTTGTGCGGCGTATTGGGCATCGCGGGTTTCACCCTGGATGTGGCTGGGATAGGGCCGGCCTGGCTTTCTCCCGCGCTCTACATCGCGGCCATGATCGCCGGCGGGTGGGATGCGGCAAAGGACGCGGCATCCATGCTTTCCCGAGGCGCGGTGGACATCCACTTCTTGATGTTGGCCGTGGCCGTGGGAGCGAGTGTGATTGGCGCATTCGGGGAAGGCGCGTTGCTGCTGTTCCTCTTCTCGCTTGCGGGGGCGCTGGAGCATTTCGCCATGTACCGGACGCGTCGCGAAATCGACTCGCTCTTCCGCATGACGCCGAAGACCGCGACGCTGCTGGACGAGGAGACCCGCGAGGAGTCCATCATTCCGGTGGATGACATTGTCCCCGGCCATCTGTTGCTCATCCGGCCGGGCGACGTCTTCCCCGTGGACGCAGTGGTCGTCAAGGGGGAAACGGCCGCCGACGAGTCATCGCTTACCGGCGAGGCGCATCCCGTTGACAAACACCAGGGCGACGCCGTGTCCAGCGGAACAGTGAACCTATGGGGCGCGGTGGAGACACGCTGCCGGAATGCGGCGAGCGAGAGCGCCTTGCAGCGGGTCATTCACCTGATTCACGAAGCCCGGCACATGCGTGCGCCGAGTCAACGGTTTACGGACAAGTTTGGCCCGAAATACACGCTGGGCGTGCTTGCCGCCACAACCGCCATGTTCTTCGTATGGTGGCTAGGGTTCGGCGTGCAGCCCTTCTTGAATGTCACTGTGGAAGGGCAAACCCAGTTTTCCGCCTTCTACCGGGCGATGACCCTGCTTGTCGTGGCGAGTCCCTGTGCGCTGGTGCTTTCGATTCCCTCCGCCATTCTCGCCGCCATCGCCTGGGGCGCGCGGCACGGTATCCTGTTCCGTGGCGGGGCCGCCATCGAGGAAATGGCCGGCGTCAACGCGGTCGCGCTCGACAAGACGGGCACGCTTACCACCGGCGATTTGCGGGTGGTCGCCGTGGAAAGCTTTCCCCCCGGGCGCGAACGTGACGTAGCCGAACTCGCCTACACGTTGGAGCGCCAAGCCAGCCATCCCATCGCGCGCGCCATTGTCCGGTATGGAGAGGCGGAGGGCCTTGAACAGCGTCAGGCCGGGGAGTTCCGTTCCCTGACGGGCAAAGGGGTACAGGCCACGGTCGACGAACAGCATTGTCTGCTGGGCCGGCGCGAATTGCTCGCCGAGGGCCCCTTGGCGGAGTGGGTGCGGACCCTGCCCGAACCCGGCGTGGGCCTGTCAGAGGTTTGGTTCGTGCATGGCGAATTGCTGGGCCGCATTCTGCTGGAGGACCTCGTGCGCACCGAATCCGCCGGCGTGCTGCGCCGCTTGCGGGAAGCGGGACTGACCGCCGTCATGCTGACTGGCGACCGGCTAGACGCCGCGAACGCCGTGGGCGAAAAGCTGGGCTTGACCGAGGTGCGCGCGGGCCTAGGACCGGAAGACAAGGTCGAGGCCGTGCGCTCCCTGCGCGAGGACGGACAGCGTGTGGCCATGGTGGGCGATGGCATTAACGACGCGCCGTGCCTTGCGGCCGCGGATGTGGCCGTGGCGATGGGCGCGCGAGGCAGCGACGCGGCCCTCGAACAGAGTGACGTCGTGCTCATGAACGACAAGATCGAGAACTTCTTCGAGGCGTTCCGCCTTAGCCGGCGCTCCCGCCGCGTCATACGCCAGAACGTGACGATCTCGCTTGTCACTATCGGCGTCATGGTGGGCGCGGCCGTGTTTGGCGTTGTGCCGATTACCTTAGGCGTCCTCGCCCACGAGGGCTCCACCGTGGTGGTGTGTCTGAACAGCATGCGGTTGTTACGAGGCGCGCCTCTCACGGCCGCAGGCTAACAATCGCATCGCGGCGCCCACGCGAATCACCCTTTGGCCGCCTCCCCTTCCGCCAGGGGATC
>PUOI01000477.1 GCA_003552765.1 Candidatus Hydrogenedentota bacterium
GACCCGGATCCCATCATCGCATTCCGGGAAAGCGGTTACGGCGAGAAGGTGGCCCGCGAGCGGCAAGGCGAAGGCGCCGCCACCCTGGGGGGATAAGTTCAGTACCGTTCTTGGCTGGGGATGCTCCGAAAGCAGAGCGATTACGCCAAGAACGAAACCGGCGCGTTATTGGCCCATAACAAAAGGAGGAACACACAGTGGCCGATCAAGGGGAATCCAAGGCTGTTCAGGCCATGGACAAGTTGTATGAGTTCGACCGCGAACCCGTGTCGGACGACCGGCTCCAGCCGGGGCGGTATTTCGCGGGCGCGTATGCGGGCGAGCATACCGCTGGCACCGAATTCGTTATCGGGGCCAGCTTTGTCATGTGGGGCGCCGCGGTTATGGATGTGCTGTGGGGGTTGGTCATCGGCAATGCGTTGGCCGTGTTGACCTGGACCTTCATCTGCGCCCCCATTGCCGTACACACCCGGCTGACCTTGTACTGGTATTTGCGCAAGATCGCCGGACCCGCCGTCACCGGGATTTATAACGTGGTCAATGCGGTGCTGTTCTGTATTCTCGGCGGGGCAATGATAACCGTGTCAGCCTCCGCCGTCCGGATTCCCCTCAACGCCCTAACCCCCTTAGACATCCCTCCAAGCACGGGCTGGCTTCCGGACAACGTGTGGTTTGTGCTCACGACCATTATCGTGGGGGCGGTCGTGGTTACCGTGGCGATTTTGGGCTTTAGAAGCTTGGCCAAGTTCGCCTCGGTGTGCTCCCCTTGGATGTTTCTCATATTCATCGCGGGCGGTGTAGCGGCGCTCCCCTACTTGGCCACGCAGTCCGGCCAAGTGGACGCCATCGGGAGTTGGGGCGACTTCTTGGCGGTATCCCATGAACTCATCTGGACGGGGGAACCCGCCGTTGAAGGCGAGGGGCTCGGCTTCTGGCACGTGGTGGCTTTCGCTTGGATTACCAACCTCGCCATGCACGGGGGGCTCTCCGACATGGCCCTGCTGCGGTACGCCAAGTCTCATTGGTATGGCCTGTACTCCGCCCTCGGCATGTATCTCGGCCACTATCTGGCGTGGATCTGCGCGGGTATCATGGGGGCCGTGGCGGCCCAGGTGCTCCAGACGCCTCTCACAGGGTTGGATGCCGGCGAGGTGGCGTGGCAAGCCGTGGGAACGGCGGGCGTCCTGGCCGTGGTGATCGCGGGGTGGACCACCTCCAACCCCACGCTGTACCGGGCCGGTCTCGCCTTCCAAGCCATCACGCCGGGGTGGGCGCGCTGGAAAGTCACGCTGGTGGTGGGAGCCGTGACCACGCTGATCGCATGCTCGCCCTTCGTCTTCACTCAGCTCTTGGACTTCGTCGGGCTGTACGGCCTAATCCTTGTGCCCATTGGGGCGATCGTGTTCACCGAACACTGGATCTTCCCCCTTATTGGATACCAGCGTTATTGGGTGAGCCGGAAGAGTCTCGCGTTCAGCTGGCCCGCCCTGGCGAGCTGGGCGCTTGGGCTGGTGGCGGCTTATCTATTGCCGCTGCACCTGTTCTTTCTGTTCGTTCCCGTATCGGTGATTACAGCCGTGCTGTACATTCTCTTTGCCGGCATGGCGGGCGCAAAGGAAACCGGATTGCCGCCGGAACCCTTGGAGACGCCGCGAAAGACTTCCGGCGCGGAGCCTCAACCTGCATCCGTATTTGGAGGCCATGAACCCTTGTGGTGGGTTGCGGGCGCTGTTGCGCTGATCTGCTTGCTCGTTACCCTCATCGTCCCCATTTGGGTTTTCTGGGGCGGTGTGGAGCACTTTGACGAGCGCTTCGCCGTGATGCGCACCTGGCTGCCCCCCTATGCCGTCGTCTACTTCGTGACCGGCACCTACTGGGCCGTAAAACGCCAGAAGCCCGAAGAAACGGAAGGCGAAATGGGCGAGTAAGCGATTCTACTCTTAGACGACGCGGGGCGCTTCCTTTCCGGCTGGAAAGGAAGCGCCCCATTCTATTTGATCTTCGAAGCTTACACAGCCCCGCGCGTTGCGCTGGATCACGTATCGTCACCCGGACGCCACGGTTCCGGGCCGTCCTCCAGTGCGCGAAGGAACTTGGCGTCCACTTCTTCGTACCACTCGTGAAGCTTGGCGCGCATTTCAGCGACACGCTCGGGATGCTCGTCCGCCACGTCGTGTTGCTCTTCCATATCCTCCACGACATTGTAGAGGTGGACGCTCCCGTCTTCGTAGCGTTCGAGTAGTTTCCACGGCCCCATCCGGATGCCACCGCCCGGAAAGCCGCCCTGATTGGAGTAATGGGGGTAATGCCAGTACAACGCCTCGCGCTCGTGAATCTCCCCGTCCTCGCCCTTGAGCAAGGGGAACATGGATACGCCGTCGAGATGCTGCTCCGGCCGCAAGGGCAGACCAGCCGCTTCGAGCAACCCCGGGTAGAAGTCGGTGTTCATGGTGGGCGTGTCGCAGGTGCTAGTCGCTTCAACCACGCCTGGCCACCTCGCAATAACGGGATAGCGCAGTCCGCCTTCATACAGCCAGCCCTTGCCGCCACGTAGCGGCAGATTCGCCGTGGGATGCCCTTCGCTCGTGGCTAGGCCGCCGTCGTCGGACGTAAAGATGACGAGCGTGTTGTCCTTCAACCCAAGCTCTTCCAATGCATCAAGCACCCGGCCCACGCCCCGGTCCATGGCCTCGACCATTGCGGCGTACACGGGATGGGTCTGGCGCACACGGACCCGCCGGGGATTGTCCGTTGGCCATATCTGTTCTTCTTCTTCAAATATCTCATCGTCTTCCAATTCGTCCAACCCAAACTCCCGCGCCTTGGTCTCATATTTTTCGATAAGCTCCTGAGGCGCTTGCAGCGGCGTGTGGACCTGGTAGAACGAAAGATAGGCGAAGAAGGGGTGGTCCTCGTCTTGTTGGTCC
>PUOI01000414.1 GCA_003552765.1 Candidatus Hydrogenedentota bacterium
GGGCCATTGTCTCCGCTCCCGACGAGCTTCAGAAGGAACTGGAGGACGCCCAATTCCTGATTGAGCTGGCGCAGTCCGAGGACGAGGACTCCATGACCTCGGACATTGACGACGCCGTCGCCAAGATCGGGGAGAAGCTGCAACGCCTCGAGATCAACAGCCTCTTTAGCGATCCACGGGATAACAACGACGCCATTGTCAGCATCCATCCCGGCGCGGGCGGCACGGAATCGTGCGACTGGGCCGAGATGCTGTACGGCATGATCACACGTTGGTGCGAACGGCAGGGATTCACGGTGGACCTGCTCGAATACCAACCCGGCGAGGAAGCGGGCCTCAAGAGCGCCACCCTGAACGTTTCGGGACCGTTCGCGTATGGACATCTGAAATCCGAGGCGGGCGTCCACCGGCTGGTCCGGATATCGCCCTACGACTCCGCCAAGCGGCGGCACACCTCCTTCGCCGCGATTGAGGTGCTGACTCCGGTCAACAAGGACATCGAAATCGAGATCAGGGATGAGGATCTCAAGGTGGACGTGTTTCGCGCCAGCGGACCCGGTGGTCAGAAGGTGAACAAGACTAGCTCGGCGGTCCGCCTCACCCACGCCCCATCGGGCATTGTCGTGGCGTGTCAGACCGAGCGTTCCCAGCACCGCAACCGCGACATGGCCATTGACTTGTTGAAGGCCAAGCTGTACGACATCGAGATCAAGAAACAGGAAGCCGATCTGGAGGCGCAGCGCGACGGGCAACAGGACGTGGCCTGGGGCAGCCAGATTCGGAGCTATGTGCTCCATCCCTATCAGATGGTGAAGGATCACCGCACCGACGCGGAGACTTCCAACGTGGACCGCGTGCTGGGAAATGGCGAGATCGACATGTTCATCGAAGCCTACCTGAAGTGGCAACTCGAACGGAAAGGCGCCAAGTAACGCCCATGGACACCACCGAACACCATTCGACCGAGCAGGACCTCATTCAGCAGCGGATCGAGAAGCTTGAACGCTTCCGCGGGCGCGGCGATGAGCCCTTCAAGTACACGTTCGAGCGCACGTGCCCCATCGCCGAGGCGCGCCAACGCTTCGAGACGGCGGAAGAAGGCCAAGACGGCGGCGGCGAGACCGAGCGGATCACCGTGGCCCTGGCGGGACGCATGATGTCGTTTCGCAGTCACGGCAAGAGTTCGTTCGCCGACTTGCGCGACCAAAGCGGCCGCATGCAGATCTACTTCAAGAAGAACGATATCGGCGACGAGGCCTACGAGGCGCTTCACGACCTGGACCTTGGCGATTTCCTTGGCGTCCACGGCTACCTGTTTCTGACCCGCACCGGCGAGATAACGGTCCATGTGGAGCGGTACGAGATTTTGACCAAGTCTCTCCGGCCGCTGCCCGAGAAGTACCACGGGCTCAGCGACGTGGAAACCCGCTACCGGCGGCGCTACCTTGACCTTGTGGCCAATCCCGAAGTGATGGAGCTGTTCCAGAAGCGGGTGCGCATGGTGGACGCCTTGCGAAGGCTGCTCGTGGCGGATGGGTTCATCGAGGTGGAAACGCCCATGCTGCACCCGATACCCGGCGGCGCCACCGCACGGCCCTTCGTCACGCATCACAACACGTACGACCGCAACCTTTACCTGCGGATCGCCCCCGAACTGTATCTCAAGCGTCTTATCGTGGGCGGTTTCGAGCGGGTCTTCGAGATCAACCGCTCGTTCCGTAACGAGGGCGTGGACACCCGCCACAATCCCGAGTTCACCATGCTGGAACTTTATGAGGCCTATCAGGATTATTGGGGACTGATGGACCGCACCGAGCACCTGTTGGCGGGTGTGATGGAATCCGTGGCGGGCGGCCTGCAATTCGAGTACCAAGGCCGGTCCATCGACGCCACGCTCCCCTGGAAGCGGATAACGTTGCACGGCGCCATCCGCGAATTCGCCGGCATTGATCTCGAAAACAGCCGGGACCGCGACGACGCGGCGGACAAGGCCCGGAGCATTGGCATTGACGTCGACCCCTCCATGGGATATGGCAAAATCGTGGATGAGGTTATGAGTGAACGAGTGAGGCCCCATCTCGTGAATCCCACGTTCTTGTACGACTATCCCATCGAATTGTCGCCCTTGGCCAAGAAAAAACGGGATGATCCGGCCCTTACCGAGCGCTATCAGGCGTTCGTGGGGGGACTGGAAGTCTGCAACGCGTTTTCCGAGCTTAACGATCCCATCGATCAGCGGGAACGCTTTGAACAGCAACTGCGCCAGCGCGAACAAGGCGACGACGAGGCCCAACGGCTTGACGAGGACTTTATCATGGCCCTCGAAGCCGGCATGCCCCCCACGGCGGGCCTGGGCGTTGGCGTTGACCGGCTCGCCATGCTCGTGACCAATTCAGCCTCCATTCGAGAAGTCATCCTGTTCCCGCAGCTGCGCGGCCAGTGACCAACGTGCGAGAAGTTTATGCGTTTTGAATCCTTTGTGGCCCTGCGCTATTTGCGGGGCAAACGAAAGAACCGTTTCGTCAGTCTCATCACCGTCATCTCCATCCTGGGCGTCTCGGTGGGAGTGATGACGCTTATCGTGGTGATGAGCGTGATGTCTGGCTTTGACGACGCCTTGCGGGCCACCATCATCGGAAACCGGGCCCACCTCACCGTGGAGCAGCGGTTCGGCCAGATCCACGACGTGGACGGCTTCATCGAGGAACTGAAGGCGGCCAACCCCGAAGTCGTGGCGGCGGGCCCCATCATACAGGCGGAGGCCCTGCTCCGAGCCCGCACGGCGTTTGGCGAGGGCGGCGCCACAGGCGCGTTCATCGTGGGCGTGGATCCCGAGCGTGAACAAGAGGTCACCCAGCTCGCCGAGAACCTCACCCGGCAGCGGGGCCGCACACACGGGGCCGGGGAGCTTCCGGGGGATAGGGA
>PUOI01000309.1 GCA_003552765.1 Candidatus Hydrogenedentota bacterium
CATTCGATGGGCTCCATGCCTTGGATCAAGATGCTGGCGGATTCGGTTTCCAGAAGAGAGCGCTCCCCTTCCGTATCGCTGTGTAGGGGGGAGACGTCGAGCCCGACGTACTGGCGCACGGTAGGCGCGATTGCGCTACGGGCCGAACCCAAGTCCACCAGAAAAGGATAGGGTCCCACGCCATTCACCCATACGGGCGCAATGAGCGTGTCGCGAACGCGTTCGATGTTTCCCACCGCCTCATCGGCGCCCGCGAGCGCGCCGAAAGTAACAAATAGGACGGCCAAAATGCTTGCCCGCGCGAGGTGAAATGGAGAGAGAAACGTGTTTGGCGGGTTCACGTTCGGCGTGACCGATACTCGCCTGCATGCCTTCCGCATAATGCCCGGAGTTCCAGAAGTGATTGTCCCATGCAACAGGGCGTCGCGCCCCGTTCGTTCCCTTCGCCAGCCTCGGCCTCAAAACCCGATCCAAGCCAGCGTCTGGACCCCTATTATGCCCCGGAACGCCTCCAAAACGCAACATCTATGATCGCCAGGCAACTCAACCCAATCCGTCGTGGCGTCTGTGCCTCCACCCCTGGGGAGATAGTCCGCTCCATGAAGCCGTAACAAGCCAATTCCCACACAACGACAGCCCGGGCGTTGACTCGAAGAGCCGGAGACGTGGAAACACGCTAAACGGGACATGCGGAAGAGACGTGTCGGCGCTCTCCCGCTGTCAATGCCTTCTGCATTCCGCCGGAGCTACTCAGTGCTCGTGGTAACTGTGGGTCTGCGCCCATTCGCCGTTCTCCCGCACGAATTCATACGCGATGACGTAGGGCTCCTGGATGGGCGCGTGTTCACGCGGAAGCGTTATCAGGCGGACCTTCCCGCTCATGTCTCCGAAAACGAGATACTCAAAGGCGCAAGTCGCCTCTATCTCCACATCCGCTTCCGGGCCTTCTTCCGGCGGAGGTCCATCCTCTTCATTTATTTCACGGATGATGTCCTTGCCGATCTCGGTGAGTTCGTTCTCATGATACATCACCCGGCCATGGTGAAACGTCCCGCCTACCAAACACAGCGCGAGGATCACCAAGAGCACCTTCAACCGCCAACTGAATTCGAAGCCGCCTTTCCCCCACTCCATTGTATGCCTCCTTTCCTCTGTGTACGCAGTCTCTCTCAAACGATTCTACCACACTACTCGACTCATAACAACATAAACTTGAACAATTGTGTGGGCTTCATACCACATTTTTCACTTGTGAGCCCTCACGCGTAACCCCGCTTCCGCGCAAAAGGCGTGGAGCCCTAAAGTGTTTGCACACTGGCGTTTGCAACCTTTTACGAGCCGTGGGGTATTATATCGGGCATAGAATTCCCGCGGAGCGGCATGCTAGTGTTCCACATCGCGGCGGTTTACTCAAAACGATAAAAATAGCAAAGGAGTGTTTTACCCATGCCCGTTGGTCCACTGTTGCGTGGGAGCGCGTTGTTTTTGCTCACGGCCGTGACAGCCCGCGCCCAGGAAGCGGCCCCAGGCCCAGGATTGGAAGGCCCTCTCATGGGTCCGGTGGAGGGGCAGCAATTCACGGCGTGGACGATGATCGAAAACGGGGGCGTCATTCTCGGGGTCATAGGCGGGCTCAGCGTCGTCGCCGTGATGATGATGCTCTATTTCTTCCTGACCATCACGCCCCGGCGCGAGATCCCGCGCCGTTTCAGCAAGGAGGCCCGTAAGCAAATCCGCGCGGGAGAACTGGAAAACTTGGCGCGGCAATGCCGTAAACGGCGCGACCTGTTGTCGAAAGTGCTTCAAGCGGGTCTCAAAGTGGCGGGCCATGACCGTTTTGTCATCCAAGAAGCAATGGAAAGCGAGGGCGAGCGCGGCGCAACGCTCCTGTGGCAACGCATTTCGTATCTCAACAACATCGGCGTCATCGCTCCCCTGCTGGGCCTGCTCGGCACGGTGTGGGGGATGATGCAGGCTTTTGGCGCAATCGCGCTGGACGACACGCAGGTGCGCGGATTGGCCATGGCCTATAGCGTCGCGCAAGCCATGAC
The DNA here is from genome assembly GCA_003552765.1 of Candidatus Hydrogenedentota bacterium. Taxonomy (GTDB): domain Bacteria; phylum Hydrogenedentota; class Hydrogenedentia; order Hydrogenedentales; family SLHB01; genus SKRY01. Next base: position 2,052 of record PUOI01000309.1, read on the forward strand.
CACCACGGCGGCGGGGCTGGCGCTCGCCATTCCGGCCATGGCGGTGTATTTCTATCTGCGGGGCCGCGTCACGCGCATCGTGTCGGAAGTCGAGGCGCATGCCAGCGAATTCATTGAACTGTTGGCGGAAGAGGGGCGCTCATGAAGATCAGCACGAAGTTCTCGGAGCAATCCGAGCCCGTCCCAATGGCCCCTCTCATCGACATCGTGTTCCTCACGCTCGTGTTTTTCATGACCACCGCCGTGTTCAGCACGATGGAAAGCGAGATCGACATTGACCTGCCCACGGCGGACACCGCGGAGGAACGCACGCTGCGGACGCATGGCGAGATCTACATCAATCTGCGCGAAGACGGCGGCATTGTCTTGAACAACCGGGAACTCACCTTGGCCGAATTGGAAGACGTGCTCAACCGGGTCGCGGAATATTTCCCCGGCGGCTCGGTGATCATCCGGGGCGATCGCGAGGCCCGGCACGGCCGGACGATCGACATCCTGGATTTGTGCCGGAAAGCCGACATCCAACAGGTATATTTCCAGGCCGTCCGGCGTGAAGCAGGGGCGGAAGCGGGATGAATTTCATGAGCATGCGAACAGCCGTCGTCATCTTGGGATGGATGGGTATGGCCGTCGCCGCATGGGGCGCGGGCGAGGATCAGTTCAACTTCGCCAACGGCCTCATGACGCGCGGGTTCTTTGACGAAGCGGCGGAGGAATATCAGCAATACCTGGACGAGTATCCCGACGGCGAACACGCTTCCACGGCTCGTTTCCGCATGGCCGAGGCCCTCTACGGCGCCGGGAAATTTGAGGAAGCGCTGGAGGCGTTCCAAGACATCGTCGCGACAGACCCCGAAACGCCGTACCG
>PUOI01000550.1 GCA_003552765.1 Candidatus Hydrogenedentota bacterium
AGGTGCGGGCGCGCCATTCGCTTCGGAGCGCCCCCAAGGGCGCAGCGCCTCGGCTAAAGTAGGAAACGAGAGATCCATCCATGTCTCGATAAGGCGGCGCCATCCTTTTGAACTCCTGGCCATCGCGAGGGAGGTTCGAGGCTGGATCGTCCAGCACTTTCGAAAAGTAGTAAAGTGAGGGAGCTTGAATACCCGAAACCGGAATTAGCAGGTTGGCGACAACCCAGTCTAGACCGAGAAAAGGAGACGCGTCCTCTTGCCCCAAATAACGGAAATACAGCTCTCCGAGATGCACGTACAACCTTTCGCCTTGCACTAAAGTCATGACGCGGTCTCCCATAAGCCCATGGCGCAACATCAAGTCTTTCTGGTAGGCAGCGAGGACGCTGGCGAACTCCTCTTGCGTCCGCCGCAACTCCTCCTCCGTAAGCGGCGCGCGATCCAACACCATTTCAAGGGTTTCCATCGCCATCTCCAACAAGTCGAACCGGACATGTTGAGAAAAGAGAACGGGGTCCTTGGCCAGCGATTCGGCCAGCGGAAGTATGGCGAGACGGGCTTCGGCGGCGCGTTCCACATCGCCGTTCACCGACCAGTAGAGGGCGTCCAATTGGAGGTGCCTTGCAAGATCCCGCACAAATGCGAGGTGCGGGAGTATGGGGGTCCCCTCTCTAAAATCAATGGGATACCGGCTGGGACGGGGACCGTCCTGGGCGATGCGTTTTAGCTCCCGGGCTACATCGGACGTCATGTTTTCCCAATAGGCCTCCGTTATGGCCCAGACGTCTTCATCGATGGGTTCGCCGGGTTGAAGTCTCCTGCCACCGACAAAGTAAACATAATCCATTGCATAAGGGTCCCCGGGGCCCAGCTGGGCGTCTGGTGCGCCGGGGCCCAGCGAGGGGCCAGCCTCGTCATTCTCTACAAGCCTTCGCACCATCGGAACCAGTTCCTCAACGCGCCCGCGTTCCCTGAGGTCTTGCCCAACGTCCACGTATTTCAAGGCTACGTTTTCCTCATCCGGAACGTGTTCGCAATAGGCGTCGAGTTCCTCCAATGTCGCTGGCGCGCCCTGTTCCTGGAGATACGCCTTATACGCCGGTTCCCAGGGTCCCCCCAGCCAGAAAACAAGGACTACCGCCATCCCCGCCATGGCCCACGCCCTCCAAACCGGTGCGGATTCGCCTTTTCGAAGGCTTTCGTGCTGGCGCGGGTCTTGCTCCACCGCTGCCCCATGCCGGAGCCGGTTGATGTCGAAAAGGGTGGCGGCATAGGGCAAGACAATGAGGCTGGCGAAGAACAAGCACACCAACGCCTCGTTCAGAAACCCAGGCCCAGGGATGATGCCGAATGTTTCTTCCACGGGTTGGGGCAGGGGACCCCGGATGAGCCAGGCGGCGCCAATCCACACCGCGAGCCAGCACGCCAGCGCCCGGAAGGAGATGAGCCGTTTCCGCCAAGCCAGGCCGTAGGCGGCAATGACCAAACCGATGAGGCCAAGCTGAAGCCCGCGTACGACGCTGGGCAGCGTTTCATCCACCGCCTCGAACAGCGCCTCGTGCACCCACACGTACAGGCTTGGAGAGGCAAGGAATGCCCCTACGCCTAGAATGAGGGCAGAAAGAATAAGCACGCTCACAAACCAACGGAGGAGCCGGGTACCCAAGGCCATGAGAAACCACCCCGTAAACGCGAACAACAATCCCCAACTTGTCAGCGCCCAGAACGCTTCCCGCAGGCTCACAGCGCCGAGGGACACAGCCTCCAGGAGTATTTCCAGGTAGCGAAATCCGGCCAGGCCGGGGAACACCAAGATGAGCCCCGCCAGCAGCAGAGGCGCGAAAATCAGGGCGTTGGCGCGAATCTTCGCCGACGCATAGTGGGCGGTGGTCAGCGGGCGCATATACTCAAACCGCACCTGGCCCGGTCTAAAGCGGAACCCAAGAACGCGGGAATGAAGGGCGTGGACGAGGGCGGCAAAGAGCGTCGTGAGCAGAAGGCCAGCGCCCGCCACCAACTCCCACCGCTGCCTCAGCGTCTCGTGTCCCACATACAACCATGCAAGTCCCAACGCCAGCGCCCACAGCCCAATTGCCGTCAAGGGCATGACCCAGCCCACCCGGCGCAACTCGAACCAGGTCTGGGCCGCCAGCGGGGAGGAGAAGGGAGCGAGGTTTGGCGCTCTGCGAAAGGAAAAGCGTTCGGGCCATTCCCAGATCTGGGGTGCGCCCACTCCGCGGCCCGTGCGGACAGCCCCGACGGCAAGCACGGAAACGCCATGGGCCAGCGCGGCCGTTAACGCCACAGCTAACAACCCCGGCCCCCAGCCGGGTTCGCTCAGGGCGTGGAGCCCGTTCACAATGTGCTCCCACTGCCCCCATGCCGCAACCAAGCCAGCCAGCGCCGCCACAGCCAGGAGGGTTGTCAACCCACGGATCGGTGCGCGGAGCCAGTCCACGGTTTGCGCGATCAGATACACAAGCACGTAGGACAATGCCAGCGAAAGTCCCGGGGCGCCTTCAAACAGGAGCCGATTGACCCCGAGGATGAGCGCCGTTGAGGCGAATACCAGCAGCGCCCGCCCGAACAAGGCGATGGGCGCGGCCATCCCAACCGAAACAGGAAGGCGCAGCACACGTTGCGGAAATCCACCTGCGAGATGGCCCGCGTTGTTGGGATTGAGCACCAGTAGCAACGCGACAGGCGCTGGCGCGAAAAACATCAAAGAGGTGAGCACAGGCTGTATCCAGTCCCCCGGACCCACCACTAACCGGTACAGAATGGCGTAGAGGATGCAAACCAAGGTCCAGGCGCCCGCAATCGCGCCCGCCGTGCGCACTTCCTCCCACGCCAGCGCCCTCGCCTTCGTGAACGGCGCCCCCGGCGCGCCAAAACGGTTTGTGTATCCAACTG
>PUOI01000424.1 GCA_003552765.1 Candidatus Hydrogenedentota bacterium
CTGCTTCCTCGACCCGTTCATCGTCAACGCCAAACACCCCGCGATCCGCCGCGCTTTCCGGGGGATCCGGCACGGATACGGCGGCCACGTAAGGGAGATGGTCCGAGGCGATTCGCGCTTCCTCGGACGCAATAACGCGCGATGATAGAACATCCAGGTGGGACGATGCGAGTATGTAGTCAATCCGGCGCCGCGGATCGTCGGCGCGGAAGGTGTGCTCCACGTCTCCCGTGTGCTGGGAGAAGGTGTCCTGGAACACACCGAGAAATGTGTTGATGGCGGGGGCGCCGGTTTCTTCGTTCACATCTCCCGCAAGGATAACGGGTCCGTCCGGCATGCGATTCAGAATTGAACCGGCTTGGGCCTTCCGTTCTTCTTCGTCAAGCCCCATGTGGGTATTGAGCACATGGACGGATACCTCGTTCACGTCGATGGTTGTCTTGAGACACCCACGCGGTTCGGCCTCTTCCGGTCCCGGCAAACTCCAATCCTCGTGATCCGTGATGGGATAGCGGCTAAGCGTGGCGTTGCCATATTCGCCTTCCCCGATGCGCAGATTGGTCTGGTAGACCACTTCCATGTCCAAGGCCTCCGCGAAGAAGGCCGGCATGTCCAGCCCGTCCGTCCGGTCCATGCCGCGATCCACTTCTTGCAGGCACACGACATCGGGATCCTCCGCCCGGATGACTCCCGCCAGCCGCTCAAGGTCCACCTCGCCGTCCAAGCCGCGGCCGTGGTGGATGTTGTAGGTCATGATGGTGAGGGATGTGCCCGCCACGGCGGGTTGAGCCGCCATGGCGATGATGATGGCCGATGCAGCGATGGTCAATGATCTCATTCTTCTTCTCCTCTCGCGAGCCGCGTGATGGCGCGGCCCAATTCGACTTTGCGGCGGGGTATCTCCAGCGCCCAGTCACGGGCGGCCCCGGGGGACATGCCGGCGCGGTACAAGCGCCGTCTCAGCGCATCCTCCGCGCCGCTTTCGGCGATCTCCCCGTCCACGAGTTCATGCAACGCCGCGAGATAGGCATAGTCCGCAATACCATCCCGCAACAGCTTCGCCCGGATGGAAGGCATCAAGCCGTCCGGTCCGGGATAGAACAGAAACCGCTCGGGATGGGCGGGCGCGGACCATTCCATCGGCGGGTCCTCCGCCGCGGCCGCCCACTCGCGCGGCCAACTGGTCAGGCTTGAACCAAGCAGGCCCGGCGCATTATGCCCCCAACAGACCCACGGGAACAAACGCGCTTCGTACGCGGCGTCCGGCTGGAAATCGGGAAAGCGTCCGGGATCGTGGGCGAGCCAGACCGCCTTGCGGCCAATGGATTCCCGATCGCCGTTTTCCGTTGGCTCGCCGAACGTCACCGTGGCAATGCCCAGGTTGCTGGCGGCGCGGGGGAACGTGAAGCGAATGGCCACGAAGGTCTTCTCCATGCCAAAACGCCCTTCCGACCAGCTTTCGTCGAACGGGGTAAGCGCGGGATAGTGCTCCCACTCCACGGCGGCGCGGTTAAACGTCCGGCTATCAAAGGAGGTGCGAACCTCCATGCCGGTTCCCTCGTGTTCCGGGAGCCAATCCACCCGGAATTGGGTGGTCCGCACGGGTTCCTCGAAGTGAATCTCGAACGTGGCGCCCTCGCGCGCCGCGTGTTGGGGATCGGGGATCCAGTAGGTATGGAGGCTGCCGTCGTAGCCGTCTCCCGCCGTGGTTTCGTAACCGATGACGTCCTGCCCGCCGCTGGACGACGCCTCCACGCTGTGCGCGGCGTGGGGGGGAGGCAAGGCCAGGCTAACCCCTTGCCGCAGCCGTTGGTGCGCGGCGCGATCGTATTGCCGCAGGGGTACGGCCCAAATGTCGGCATGGCGCTCCATGAAGGGATGGAATGGTCCATGCCAGAGCCTTCGGATCCGGCTATCCGCTACATCGACGCGAAAATTCGCCCGCAGCGCGGCGTTCCAGTATTGCCTCGCGGCGGCGGGCATGGGCTGAACAAGGGCTTGCCGTAGCCGATCCGATTCGGAAAGCCAATCGCCCAATTCGCGGAAATAGGGGCGGATGGGATCGGCGCGCGGACTATCCCCCGGCGGCGGAAACAACCCAATGCCCGTGAGGCTGTGCCCGAGGTCCAGGGTGCGCATGTTGGCGTCCTCCGCCACGTAGGCGAGGTGCTCGCGCAGCGCCGAGGAATCGGGCGCTCCTTCGCTCTGGAGGCGAACGAGATCGGTATCCCAGAGGGTGTAGCTTAGGCGATAGGGCGCCAGCGCGTCGTAGACCGGTTTCCAGGTATCGAGCTGGTTGTCATTCCAGCCGTATGCGTCCGAGAGCCCCCGGCGATCCAGCCGGAAAAGCGTCTCCAATGCGGCGATATCGGGCAAGTCAAAGGCGAAGACCTCGATGGTGACGTCGATGGTGTGTTTCCGGCCCTGGGCGGGGATAAGTTCGACCTCGCCCCGGTACACGCCGGGGGCCGCATCCCCATCGGCATGGTACGTAACCCAGACGGTCTGCGTCTCTTGGGGCGGCGCGTCGAAGGGTTCATAGGGCAACAAGGGATCCGGCCAGAGCGTTTCGTCTTCCCAGGCGCCGGGACGTCTGGGCGAGGGGTTGGGCATTTCCACATAGCCCACGCGGTATACATCGGGCGCACCGATGCCCTCGGCCAAAGGTCCTGCCTTGACCTCGATGTCTTCCACTGTTTGGCGCGTGCTGCGCACCGCAATCTGAAACGACGCCCGTTCTCCCCGCGCCATGTAAAGGCGGACTTCCTGTTCGTCCCGGCCGCCCGGCCGTACACTGCCGGGAAACACGGGCGTCAGCGGCGATTCAACCCAGACATGCGTCACGTTGAGCAAACCAGCAGCCGCAAACAACGTTGTAACGGCAATCGCATTCCAAACCATTCTTCTGAGGTC
>PUOI01000126.1 GCA_003552765.1 Candidatus Hydrogenedentota bacterium
GCGTGCTGGCGGGCTCATGGGTCGTCTGGGCGGCTGGGTTGGCTCTCGTGGCGGCCGTTATCGTGCAACTCACCAAGGGCTACTGGCCCGGCTGGCTGAGCCGCGGCTCCCAATGGGGCGCCAGCATCGCCGCGACGCTGGCCGTGACGTGGGTGCTCGCCAACGTATGGGAACCCCTGGGCCCCGAGCCCGGTTTCGTGCGAAACTACATCTTCGTGGTCGCGCTCATCGGCGGGCTGCTGCTGGGGTTCCGAATTTTTGAGAAGTTTTACGGCCCCATCCTGCGCGCGTGCCTGGCCCATAAAGCGGTGTTCCTCGCCCTGCCCGCCCTGTTGGTGATTGCGGGCCTTTCCGTGTGGCTGGGGTTCGAGCGGGTCTTCGCTTTCGCGCCCGCCGCCGTGGAACGCGTAGGCCTCTCGCGGGACTTGGTGGAGGATCGCCGGGCATGGGAATGGGCCTCCAATGAGTTTCCGGGCCTGGGCCGCGAATTCATGCCGGCCTTTGACGAGGGGTCGTTCCTATGGATGCCCACCACCATGCCGCACGCCTCCATCGGCGAGGCGCTCGACGTCATGCAATATCAAGACATGGCCTTCGAGGCGATTCCGGAAGTGCGCGAGGCCGTGGGCAAGATCGGCCGGGCGGAGAGTCCGCTGGATCCCGCGCCCGTATCGATGATTGAGACGGTCATCAATTATTACCCCGAGTACAGGACGGACGAGGACGGACGGCGCATCAACTTCAAGTACGACCGCGAGGCCGAAGAGTTCGTGCGGGACGAGGACGGCGAACTCATCGAGGATCCCGGCGGCCGGCCGTACCGGCAATGGCGCGATCACATCCAGAGCCCCGACGACATCTGGAACGAGATCGTCGACGCGGGGGACCTGCCCGGAACGACCTCCGCCCCCAAGCTTCAGCCCATCGAGACGCGGCAGGTGATGCTGCAGACGGGAATGCGCGCGCCCATCGGCGTCAAGCTCCGGGGCCCTGATCTTGAAACCCTGGATCGCATGGCCATCGTGTTCGAGGAGGTCCTGCGGGAGGTGGATGGCATCAACCCCGCCACGGTCAACGCGGACCGTGTCGTGGGCAAACCCTACCTCGAAATCGACATCGATCGCGAGGCCGTCGGCAACTATGGCTTGAGCATCGTGGATGTGCAGGACGTCATCAGCACGGCCATCGGCGGCCAAACCGTCACGAGGACAGTCGAGGGGCGGGAGCGCTTCCCGGTTCGGGTCCGCTACCAACGGGAATTGCGCAACGAAATCGAGGATCTCGAGCGCGTTCTTGTCCCCGGCCAAGATGGCTCACAGGTCCCGCTGTCTTACGTGGCCGATGTGGAATACGTCCGGGGTCCCCAAGTGATCAAAAGCGAGGACACCTTCCTCGTGGCGTATGTCACCTTTGGGCCGGCGGCGGGCATGACCGAGGTGGACGTCGTCGAGGAAGCCCAAGCCCATCTCGACGAGCTTATCGAGCGGGGTGAGTTGAGCATTCCGGCCGGAGTGAGCTACACCTTCGCAGGGGAATACGAGCACCAGGTGCGGGCGGCCCAAACCCTGGCGGTGGTGCTGCCCGTGGCGCTGTTCCTCATCTTCATGATCCTCTATTTGCAGTTCAAGTCCGTGATGACCACGCTCATGGTCTTCAGCGGCATCGCCATCGCTTGGGCGGGCGGCTTCTTCATGTTGTATCTGTTTGGGCAAGAATGGTTCGCGGATTTTCACGTCTTTGGCGTGAACATGCGGGACCTGTTTCAGCTCCGCGCTATCAATCTGAGCGTGGCGGTCTGGGTAGGCTTTCTCGCCTTATTCGGCATCGCCGTGGACGACGGCGTGGTCATCGCCACCTATCTGCGGCAAAGCTTCGCCCGCCGCAGGACGCAGACCATCCAGGAGATCCGGGACGCCACTGTGGCGGCTGGTCTGCGCCGGGTCCGGCCATGCTTGATGACCTCCGCGACCACCATACTAGCGTTGCTGCCCGTGCTAACCTCCACCGGCCGGGGCTCGGACATCATGCTCCCCATGGCCATCCCCAGCGTGGGCGGCATGAGCCTGGTGCTGCTGACCATGTTCAGCGTGCCCGTGCTCTACTGCCTCGTCGAGGAGATCAAGCTCAAGACGCGCGAGAAGACCTCCGGTATTATGCCAGCCGGCGAGACGGCTGAAGAATCGGATGACAATGAATAGACGTATCGCTGAGAACATGACAAACCAGACGTTCCATGGACACAGTTTAGTGCTCGGATGGGTTGACGCACAGATCCCGGTTCTAGCGCATGTGAAGTGAAACCCATCCAAGTGGGATTACGAGAGTCCAACTCTCTCAATTCTTAAGAAAGGATCCGAACAATGAGTACACGCAAAGTGGTAAGTGTGATGGTGGTGGTGGTAGCCGCGCTGGCGATCAGTGCGGGGTGGGCCGTTCATGCGCAAATGGACCGGCCCATGATGGACGAGCAGCAAGGGCCGATGCACAGGCCCATGGACTCCAAGGCCATGAGCGAGCACTACCAGCAGATGATGCAGTGCCCGATGATGCAGGAAATGCATGGTCCCGCCGAATCCTCCGAGGAGGACCACGAACACGACCATGAAGAACACAATCACGGTCATGGCAACCCGAATGGCGGTGAGGGTCACGGGGATCATGACCACGGAAATATGAGTTACAGCACCAGCCACGGGGACCATGAAGGCGGTCACGGCGACCATGGCGCGGGGCATGACGGTCACGGCGCCAGTCATGACGCCCACGATGCCGGACACTCAAACCGGCGAGGCGGGCACGGCCATGGCGGGCATGGCGGTGGCTCGGGGTGCTGCTGACCATGTTCAGCGTGCCCGTGCTCTACTGCCTCGTCGAGGAGATTAAGCTCAAGGCCCGCGAGAAGACCTCCGGTA
>PUOI01000197.1 GCA_003552765.1 Candidatus Hydrogenedentota bacterium
GTCGAGGCGGCGGCCCAGCAGTACTTCGGCAAGAGTTGCCGCGACCTGACCATTGCCCAGAGCGCGCTGTTGGCGGGGTTGGCCCGCTCGCCCAATAACAATCAGCCCTTCCGTAATCCGGAGGCCGCCCTGCGTTTCCGCAACATCGTGCTGAGCCAAATGCTGGACAATGGCTTCATTACGGAAGAAGAGTACGAAACCGCCATGCAAGAGCGCCTTGAGGACGTCCTCGTTGATCCCGACGATCCGGCAACGGGCGGCGGCCGGGGCACGGCGCGTCATCATGCCCCTTACTTCGTGGAAGAGGTGCGGCGGTATCTGCTGCGGAACTTGGGCCTTGGGGTCGAGGAAGTGTTCGAGCAAGGGCTCGAGGTGCATACCAGCCTCGACATGCGGCTTCAGCGCGCGGCGGAAGACGCCTTGCTGCCGGCCCTGGATGACTTCGACGAACGCAGGCGCGAACAGCTCGCGGCGCAAGGGCGCGAGGATGAGTTTCTGCCGGTCAGCGGCGGCATGGTCGTCCTCGACAACCGGCCCGGACACGAAGGCAAGGTGCGCGCCATGGTGGGCGGCCGGGACTTCGACCGCGAGAAATACAACACGGTCACGCAGGGGCGGCGGCTTTCCGGTTCGGCCATCAAGCCGTTTGTATGGACGGCCGCCCTGGATGCGGCGGAGAACGGCTCGGGCTACACGGCGGCGACTCGTCTCGTGGACGAGCCCTTCGTGCGGTACGACGCCGCGGGCAACCGCTGGGCGCCTCGGAATTTCACGCGGGATTTCAAAGGGCCGGTGACGCTCCGGCAGGCGCTTGAGGAGTCGATCAACATCATCAGCATCAAGCTCACGGAGCAGTTTGGCATGCCCGTGGTGCGCTCCTATCTGGAACGGGCCGGCATCACCACGCCGATTGAGGATCGCGTGGGCCTCACCATCGCCTTGGGCACGCCATCCGTGACCGTGCGCGACATGGCCGTGGCTTATAGCACGTTCGCGAACGAGGGCATGCGGTATGAGCCTCTGCTGCTGAGCGAGATCAAGGACCGGGACGGGTTCACCCGGCACCATGTCAGTCCGAGCGGAGAACGCGCGCTGAAGGAAGATGTGGCGTACCTCATGACGTACATCCTGCAAGGCGCGACCGAGCGGGGGACGGGGGCGCGCACCTCGGCGCTTGAGCGGCCCCGCGCGGGCAAGACGGGAACGTCGAACAACAATGTGGATGTGTGGTTCTGCGGGTATACGCCCCAGTTCACCGGCGTCGTCTGGGTGGGATACCGGGAAGGCAACCGGCGTCTGGGCAGCGGCAACGAGTACACCGGCGGCCGGATCGCCGCGCCCATCTGGACCGATTTCATGATAAAGGCCCATGAAGGGTTGCCCGAACGCGATTTCCGGGTCCCGGATGGGGTGGAATTCCACGACATTGATCGCCAGACAGGCCGGGCGGGAGGTTCATTCCGCGAGGCCTTCATTCGGGAAACCCGGCCCTCGGCGCCGCAGCCCCGCCGGGAAGAGCCCCGGGAAGAACCCAGGGAACAGCCGTTTGAGTTCCGCAGCATCACCGCCGAGGAAATGATACGCGATGAATTCTAAGCCCCGCCTCTTTCGCCGGAGACATGACGCATGAGACCGGGGCCGCCGGTGCGCCTGGGGAGGACCGGCTGACGTGAAATCGCCGCGATCGAGCCGTCCCGTCATCGGGTGGCGCGAATGGGTGGAACTCGTTGACCTGGACGTGCCCGCGATCAAGGTCAAGGTGGACACGGGGGCGCGCACAAGCGTGCTGCATGCATTCAACCTGGAGCGGTTCGAGCAAGACGGCCGCGCCATGGTGCGCTTCGACGTCCATCCCTTCCAACGCACAACCTCGAATACTATCAATGTCGCCGTCCCCTTGGCTGGCGAACGCCACATCCGCAACTCAGGCGGGCATCAAGAGCTTCGGCCCGTGATTCGAACGCGCGTGGCGTTGCTTGGCCAGGTCTGGGCCATTGACATCACACTCACGAACCGGGATCTAATGGGGTTTCGCATGCTATTGGGACGGCAGGCCGTGCGCGGCCATTTTCTTGTCGACCCCGGCCGCTCCTTCTTGGACCGCGGACAGAAGAACGCTAGGAGCAAGCCCACGCGATGGAAAAAACAAGCATAAAAATCGCCATCCTTTCCCGGGACGGCAGTCTGTACTCTACCCGCCGCCTCAAGGAAGCGGGCGAGGCCCGCGGCCATGAGATGCACATCGTGGACTACCTGCGGTGTTACATGGACATCACCGCGCACAAGCCCGCGATCATGTATCAGGGCAAGGTCCTGGAAAATTACGGCGCGACCATCCCCCGTATTGGGGCCAGCCATACCTTCTATGGCACGGCCGTGGTCCGGCAGTTCGAGATCATGGGCGTGTTCTGCGCCAACGAATCCCAGGCCATCTCGCGCGCGCGGGACAAGCTGCGCTGTCTTCAGTTGCTTTCGCGGCAGGGCATCGGCCTCCCCGTCACCAGTTTCGCCAACTCCACCAAGGACATCGATGGCCTCATCAACATCGTGGGCGGAGCGCCGCTCGTGGTCAAGCTGTTGGAGGGTACGCAAGGCATCGGTGTGGTGCTCGCCGAGAACACCCAGGCGGCAAAGTCCGTCATCGAGGCCTTCCGCGGCCTTAACGCCAACATCCTTGTGCAGGAGTACATCACGGAAGCCAAGGGCAGCGACATTCGCGCCTTTGTCATCGGTGGGAAGGTGGTCGCGTCCATGAAACGGGTCGGGGCCCCCGGCGAATTCCGCGCCAATCTCCACCGGGGCGGCCGCGCGGAGAAGATCAAGCTGACCCCCGAGGAACGCAGCACCGCGGTGCGCGCGGCCAAGGCCATGGGCCTAAACATCGCGGGTGTGGACATACTGCGGTCCAA
>PUOI01000049.1 GCA_003552765.1 Candidatus Hydrogenedentota bacterium
CCATGTACCCCTACACGGCGGAGCCCGCCGGCCCCATCAAGTCCCTGATCATCCAGTGGGGCGCGGTTGGGTTTGGCGTGGTGGCGCTGTTGGGCTCCTGGCTGGAGAAACGCCCGTTCCAGCGTCCGCCCGTGTTCATGCCGCTCATGCTGGCCATACTGGCGATCTACACGGTATCCGCCCTGCTCTCTCCGTATTGGGGGCATAGTTTCCAGTATGTGCTCCGGTGGGCGGCGTTGTTCATCTTGTACCTCGCCGCAGCCTACGCCTACCGGGAGGCGGCACAGGTCCACCGGCTGATTGTATGCGCTGCGGGCGCAGTGGGCATCGCCTCGATCTATGGCTTGGCCCAATGGTGGGGGTACGATTTCTTTCCCTGGGGCGAGGATGTGCTGGGCGCGTACCAACACCTTCCCGCCACCTTCGGGAACCCCAACTATGCAGCCCACGCGCTGATCCTGACGCTGGTGTTTGCGGCCTACTTGCTCACGACAAGGCACCGGTGGTTCGGGGCTATCGTTATCGTCCTTTGCAGCGGTCATCTCTATCTCACCGGGCAACGCGCGGGCTGGATTGCGCTTGCCGTGGCGCTTCTTGTCGCGGCGCTTGCTTGGGTCGCGTTTCGCGCCGCTCGCCGGCCAATGGTGGCGGCGGGTGTCAGCTTGGCGGCAGTGGCCATCGTGGCGGGTGGACTGGCCGCGGGGGGCGTGTATTGGCATGAGCAGCAGACGGGTCAGGCGTATCCCGTGGACGGGTCTCTCCTACTGCGCTATAACGGGTACTACGGCGCCGCGGACATGATCATGGACCGGCCCCTGTTGGGGTTTGGTCCAGGCAATTATGAAATTGCGAACGCCCCCTACTGGACCGATTACGAACAGCGCTGGTTCGCCCAGGAGCGCATGTACAACCAAAATGTCCACAATGATTTCCTTGAGATGGGGGTCGAGGGGGGCCTGCCCGCGGCGGCGCTGTATATCGCGATGCTGGTCTTCGGCGTTGGATACGCCCTCTCGTACGCGCGGGGCCGGACAGATCCCCAGGCCCGGCGGCTTGGAATAGCGCTGGCGGCGTTTTTCGCCGCGTTTGCTGTGGACTCGTTCTTCGGGTTTAACCTGCGCGTCCCCGTGTCGGGCATGTTCCTGTTCGTCTTCGCGGGGTGCCTTGACGGGCTTGTGTTGGAGGAGCGCGGGCCGCGTTCTAGCTCGTGGCTCGGTGGTACGGCGCTTCTGTGGCGTGTGGCTCTCTTGGCGCTGGCGGGAACAGGGGCGGCCTTCGCCACGTGGGGATTCCTGGGCGAGAAAGCCCTGCAAACCGGCCGCGCGGCCGTGGCGCATGAAGCATATGATCATGGGGTGGAGCTATTCGAGGAGGCCGAATATTATCGTCCCTGGGATTGGCGGCCTCCACGGGAGCGTGGCGCGGCTGAACTCCGGCGTCAACAGGCCGAGGCCGCGATTGAAGCCCTCGTGGAAGCGGACGCCAAGAATCCAAACTATCCGCCTACCCTGTTGCCCTTGGCCCACACCGCCATGGTGCTGGGGATGCAGCCTCCACAGCCCGGTGAACATCCTGAAGCTCAGTTGAGGCGCCTCGAACGCCTTGAAGAGGCGGAGCACTATGCCCAGAGGGCGGTGGACCTCTCGGAGTATCTCTTCGAGGCGCACGAAATCCTGGGCCGGGTCTTGTTGATAAAGGGTCTGCATCAGTCTCAGGCCGGTGCGGATATGGATGATCAGGAGGCCTCCGAGGAACTGTGGTACCGGAGCGCAAGCCATCTTCGAAAGGCATTGCGCTATGGCGCCCCCAACCCGGTCCAACTCTATCAAATCAAAGCGGAGACGTATGCGCTTCTGGAAGAAATCCCGAGGGCCGAGGTTGTCTTGAGCCGGGGATTGGCCCTTGACCCGGGCAACGAGAATCTGCTCCAGTTCTTCACGGACTTCGCCCGGCGGCATGAGCGCCACGAGGCGGCCATCCGCATCGCCGAAAGCCAACTGGAAGCCGAGACCACGCCCGAGACGCAGGCTCGCCTGCACGCCCTGATTGCGGAAGCCCTGACGGAGGGCCGGGGCGATCGCGAGGGCGCCCGGCAGCACCTGATACGTGCGCTGGAGGCTGGCCCATGGGAGTCCGCTGTTTGGGACGGCGTGGCAAGACTCGTCCGGACTTACGGGGACTTCGAGCTTCTCGAAGAGGCTCAAGCAGTGGTGGAGCGGGATGCCGGGGAGTGGCCCGCGACCTTCCCGGAGGTTTTCGACGGATTTGTCCGTTCGCTGAGGGCGGAAGACGGTCATGCTGCTGATGAAATCAGGCAGTACATGATTTCGGCGCACCGGCATTCCCTGATAGGCGGGGGCATGAATCCGGAGTTGCGCGGCATGGCGCAGACCCTGTTGTCCGATTTGGAACGGCGGCATTTGACGGAGGAGGACCTGGGCAATTGCCTGCTTGACTTGGCCATTGTCTTTCAAGAAACCAATAACTTCGACGTGACCCATCAGTTGCTCACTCAGGCCGATGCCCTTGTGCCCGAAGACCGGCGTCAAACGCTGCACTTGGTTCACGCCGAAAACTATCTCGCCATGGGACAGCCCGGCGCGGCGGTGCCCGTGTTGGACAGAGCGCTTGAGGAAGAACCGGACAATCTGGATTACCGGGCTACTCGCGCCCGTATGTTGGCGATGGCGGGACAAATCGAGGAAGCCCGGTCTGATTATGAGCAGGTCCTGGAGTCAGACGTGTTGGACGATACCGTCCGGCAGATGCTGGAGCAGGAACTGGACCGGCTTTCGGAGGAGGCCCCGGCGAGTCCATTCCAGACGCCTTGATTCGGATAGTGAGGTAAACCCGCGCCAACGGCGCGATAGCGAGTAGCCTGGGACAAGCGAAGCGCAGTCCCAGGGC
>PUOI01000259.1 GCA_003552765.1 Candidatus Hydrogenedentota bacterium
CCGCCTCCGCCAGCGCGCGCTCCAATTCCTTTTTCCGAAACTGCTTGAACCGGCTATGCGGGCGCGATCGCACATCCGCCAGCGCCGTCACGCCGTGCCGCTTCAACAGCCCGATGAATACATCGATCTCGTGATTGGAATGCCCAATCGTGTAAAGCGCCGGTTTGTCCATGACCGTGTCCCCTTACCCCGTCATACTACCCAAGACCGTCCAGAATACGCCAACTACACGAGCTTCAGGTGACATTCCCGCCTGCCCTTGCGTAGAATGGACCAATGAAGTTTACGTAACCAGGGACCACCGCCCTGAAAGGGCGAAACAACCGTGTTCCTAACCGTGTGGCGGCGTTCTAGCATGCGAACGCCAGCGGCCTTAGTAGAGCGCCCAGCCTAAATTGTTAACCGCCAAAGAGAATTCGCTTTGAGGTGGCATGGCCTTCCAGGCCATGAATCACGGGCTGGAAGCCCGTGCTGGCTCACGGTCAGGAATAAGGGCTACCCAAAGTTTAGAGGCGCACAGAGTGCTGATGGCCCTTCAGCCGGCAATTCGTGAACAAACATGTAAAACACCCCAGCGGGGTCACAGATGATAGCCTGGGATTGAAGCGGGCGCAGCGCGCGATACCCCAGGATCGCAAGCCATCCCATCTGCCGGCCCCGGCAGGGGTCGCGGAACTCTTGCGCACTTAGCTGCTGCGACCCCTAAAGGGGTCGGTGGGTGCGACTTTGTTTCCGGGGGTATCGCCCGCATGCTATCGCACGCGGCCTCAACCCCCGGCTATCAGCTGTCATCCCTACGGGATGGATTTGATTAACGCAATCAGCACAACGGGAGATGGGCTATGCTCAGCAAGGAAATGGCAAGAAGGGTAATCGATTCATTGCCGGATGACGCCTCACTTGATGATATCATTCATGCCTTGTATGTCCAGGTGAAATTTTCACACGGCGAAACCCAGATACGTGAAGCGAAGGACATTTCTCAGGCAGATGCGGAGAAGCGGCTGAAACAGAATCCGTGCCTGCGCATAGCGATACGAATTCCGGCGATACGAACCGCTGATCTAAGACCCTGCATGAGCGATAGTTGGGAGATACGACATGGAAGACGATTTTGACATCGAGAAAAGTCCCCTCTGCCAAGTTCTGACCTCGGACAACAAGTCGGTCTACGTCGATATCTACCGGGGAGACGATCATGGATGGCTCTTGGAGGTGGTCGACGAATTTGGCAACTCCACCGTATGGGATAAGGAGTTTTCCAGCGACGAAGCCGCGCTGGAAGAAGCCAAAGCCACCGTGCGGGACGAAGGGATTGATGTGCTGATCGGCCCTGAGCCGTGATCCCCGGAGCCGCAAGAGGTACGAATGGCTTGCTCAAGCGAGTTCGCGCGCATAAGTGGCCGTGGAGCCCGTCATGATCAAGGTGATTGCGTGGAACATTGCTCGACGGGAGGAGGCCTGGCGCCTGCTTCTGGATGGCAATGCCGACATCGCTTTGCTTCAGGAGGCCGCGCCGCCTCCGGCCGATGTTGCGGCGAGGCTGGAGGTTGATCCCGCCCCGTGGCGAACGGCTGGCGCGGGACTAAATCGGCCATGGCGAGTTGCGATCGCAAAGCTGTCGCATCGAGTTGAAGTTGAATGGCTTGAGGCAAAACCGTTGGAGGATGCACGGCCTGGCGAATTGGCGGTAAGCCGGCCGGGGACTTTGGCCGCCGCAAAGGTTTACGTCCCCAACGCTGAGCCTTTTGTGGTTGCTTCCATGTATGCCCCATGGGAAAAGCCTTATGCGGGAACCGGAAGCAGCTGGATCCATGCAGACGGTTCCGCGCACCGCCTTCTATCCGATCTCTCGCTGCTTATTGGCCAACAAACGGGACATCGAATACTGGCGGCGGGTGACCTCAACATTCTGCGCGGATACGGCGAGGGCGGAAGCCCCTACTGGGCCAATCGCTATGCAACCATTTTCGACAGAATGACAGCGCTGGGTTTACCCTTTGTAGGTCCACAGGCGCCGGGTGGCCGCCGTGCGGAACCTTGGCCCGAGGAACTTCCTCAGGACAGCAAGAACGTTCCCACGTACTACACCAGCCATCAGACGCCGGCCACAGCCACCAGACAGCTGGACTTTGTATTCGCGTCCAACAGTTTGAGTGAACGGGTGTTCGTCACGGCGCTTAACGAACCGGACCAGTGGGGGCCAAGTGATCATTGCCGCGTGGCGATCGAGATTGTGTGAACGTTCCAAGCCGAGGTTCCGGCGGGAAGATTGGGCTTAAGTTGTTGCCACACAGTGACTTGGGCGGCGCCGAAATGCACGGTTCATTGGAGTAACTCAAATAAAACAATCCTGGACGGAGAGTGAGCCCAAAACGCGCCGGAGGCGCGATAGCGAGTAGCATGGGGCAAGCGAAGCGCAGCCCCATGTAACAGGCCACCTCGGCGATCGGTCCTGAAGGGACCGAAGGAATACCACTGTAGCTGTATTGAAGGACATGTTCTCAATGGAATCAGCAGAACCGCCTCGCCTTTGTTCCGTCCCTGCAGGACGGACATGTAGGGGGCGTTTACCCTGGGGCTGCGCTGCGCTTGCCCCAGGCTACGCCCTCTGGCGCTTTCAGCGCCTTACACGCCTCTGGTTGAGCCGTGGCTACCGTGCGTGTCAAGCCATAGGCATGGCCCGCAAGGCATGTGAAGCAGTGCGGATTCATTTAACGGAGATGATATGACAGAACCCACGTTGATTCACGAGGCGCTGCGGACGTTCGCGGATGGGCTCGCGGCGAAGATGGGGCAGTTGACGCCGGGGGAGCCGGAGGAGCAGGTTCGCGGTCCGTTTGAGAATTTCATGCGGGACGTGGCGGCGGCGTTGGGGTGGCGTATCGTATGCACGGGGGAGA
>PUOI01000343.1 GCA_003552765.1 Candidatus Hydrogenedentota bacterium
AGCAAGAGCAACACGGGAAGGATCGCCGCCGACTCCCGGGAAAGCAGGGCCGCCGCCCCAAGCAATAGCGTCCCCGTCCACGCCGCGGCCTTCCGTCCCGCCCCGCCTAGCTGTAGATACAAGAAAACGGCGGCAAACATGAAGGTGGCCGCGATGGGATCGGCGCGTCCGCTGATATAGGCCACGGCCTGCGTGTGCAAGGGATGCGCCACCCACACTAACGGGACAATCCACCGGACAGCCAGCGGCGCGCCGGCCCGCGTGAGAATGCCTAGAAGGAGTACACCCGCAAGAATGTGCCACAGGACGTTGCTTACTTGAAACGGGAAAGCTTCCACATCGGGAATGCCCCACGTCTCCGGATCGCCCTCGGGCCGGCCATGAGCAAGAGCGAAGTCCAACATGAAAGAGGCCGCGGTAAGGGGCCGATAGTGGTTCCCTTCGCCGCGGCCAAACGCATGTTGGTCTTCCAGAAACAGTTGCGTGAACTGGGCGGGATCCTGCACATGACGATGCAGCAAGATTGACGATGCGTCGTCCCACACAAAGTCATGATCCACCGTGTTGGCGTAAGCGAGAAGCCCCGCCAGCACGATGGCGGCCCCCGCCGCCAGTGTCTGATACCGTTTTGGAAAACCCAAATTCATTGACGATGCATGACTTCGAAAATCTCGTTCGCTTCCAAGTACTCAAGCTCGACGCCGCGATTGCGCCCAATGATGTCCCTGAGCCGCAAACCATGGAATTCCTCGCCCGGCCGCGCCTGAACGCGTTCCCGCCGGTTTTCCTCGGGCAAGTAGACGTCCATGAAGACCGTCTCTTGGCTTGTCTCGTGATCTTCGTAGAAGCCCGTTATCCGCACCTCGGGGCGCCGCAACTGAATCTCGGCCCGTTGCCGCAACCGATCAAATCGCGAGTGATTGGGCTCCAGCGTCTTCAGCGCTTCATCGGCGAATATCACCCACTTCCACAGCTCCCGCTCTTCGGCGCGGCGCGCCATGGCCTCGAACTCCTGAATGGCGCGCTGCCTGCCCTCGGCCCAATTCTCGGTCGCCTGATACTCAGAGCGAGCCTGACGGATGCTATTGAGCGCTTCCTCAATATGTTCCTCGCCGATTTCGTCCGGGAAATCCTGATAAGCCTGTTGAAACGCCCTCTCAATTTCACCTGCCGTAGGCGGAGGAGGCTCTTCGTTCTCTTCCTCCGGTTCTTCAATCTCGCACCCTGCGAGTCCCAATCCAAGCAAGAGCATGAGAGCAAAAGGCAAAAAATATCTGATTCGTTTAGTCATGATTGTTCCTTTGGTTAGGCCGAACGGTTCCTGAGATTACCTTAAGGAATTATAGAACGTGCGGCGCAATAGTACAAGCCCAAGAATCCAGTTGAGCAACACACGAGCCAAACGCTGCCACCCCGGTCCTTTGTCACAGCGCAGTATCCCGGGAAGCACGCCTCAAAGGCGTCTGCTAAAACGTATTTTGCCTGCAACACCGGCGCACTGTTAAAATCTCAGTACTGCCAAGAGTTTTCTGTGATCATAAGCTCGAACGCTCTACCCAAAAGGACGCTCCAATGAATCACGAAATCGGCGGAATTAGCCGTCTCGGCTCCCATGCTCCGAAGCCTGGGACGCCGGACCCGCGCCGCGCCGCCTCGCCCCAAAACCGTTCTCTGGCGCCCCGCGACCGGGTGGACATCGGGCGGAACAGCGCAGTGACCTTGCGGCAAGCGGTGATGATTGTTGCAGAGCGGAGCATGGAGCAGGTACGCCAGGGAATAGGCGCCTCACAGGAGGCTCTGCAGCTGACCATGGACAAGCCTCTTGACCCCGTTGCCGATGCCGCCACGGAGCGTATCATGGGGTTCGCGCTGGAGGGTTTTGAACAGTTTCAGCGGGCGGAACACAAGGATATGGACGCAGCCGGAACGCGCCAGGCCTACGCCAGCGTGATTGGCACCGCCATGCGCGAAGGAATTGCCGAAGCGGAACGGATCTTGACCGCGCTGAACGCCATGAACGCGAACGTGAGGGCGTTCATCTCGGACGTATCGCAAGCGTTGGACCGGCGTATCGCGGATTTCGTCAAGAACGGGGACGGGGCCTAACGCGGCGGGAAACAGTGGTTTGGCCCCCTGCGGCTCTTGGAATTATCGCTTCCATGGTGTACACTTGGCATGCTGGCGTAAGGAGGTATCTTTAGCGCGGCGCGGCTCAATCGAGGGTCTTCACAAACCAATCGACAGAGGAGGGAAACGATCATGATGCTCCAGCTTATGCGTGGGCTTACGTGCCTTTGTGTGGCAGTGTTGGCGGGAACGGCTTTTGCTCAAGCGCAGCCCGGCATGTCCCCGCAACTGAGGCCCCACGAAGAAGTGGACGAATTCTTGATGGAAGACGATGAAATGCTCCGCGGCCGGCTTCGGGAAGACGAAATGCCCCGCAATCCCGATTTGTATTACCGCCGGGTCGAGGAGCCCGCCTTGCGGCCATACAGAGCGTTCTTCCGGGGAATTGGCGCGGTTTTCTACCAGTCGGCGCAGGCGCTGAAGGAAGGCAACGAGAAATTCCCGGGCCTGGGCACGGTGGAAGTGTTTCGGGGACTTCGCAAAGGCGGGGTTGAATTGGTCCACGGAACCTACATGGGCATGGCTGGCTCCGAGCATTGGGGGTATGATGAGATAGGCGGCGCCAATCGCATGATCGACGATAATCTGCTTCTGGCTTACACGTTAGATACCGCTACCGCGTGGGGACTTTTCACGGCGTTCGATGTCCACACCCGAACCGCCAACCAAACGACCGGCCTCATCCTCGCAGGTCAGTTGGCAACGGATACCGGATACTTCCATCCCGAAGCTGTGGAGATGCGGGAGTTCCGGCGCCAACAACAAGAGCAGGAGC
>PUOI01000347.1 GCA_003552765.1 Candidatus Hydrogenedentota bacterium
ACTTGAGCGCGCGGACTTCCCCCGTCTTGTTGTCCACGCCGCGGTACACCACGCCCGATCCCCCCCGGCCAAGTACCCGGTCCACCTTGAAACGGTAAAGGCGGTTAATGGCTGGGGCATGCGTTTCATCGGTCATTGAGGCATTCTCCAAAATACAGCGTCATTGGCCTGGAGCGGGACCGCGTTGGAGGCGGCAACCGCATCACCCGCCAACATAAATGAAAACTCCCTACCCTTCTGAGCCCACCCTTAACAGCGGGGCATCCCGTTGGGCGCGCACCCGCCCGGAGGGGTTTGGCTAGTACTTAGTCCGCCTCAAAACTTGTGGAGCGCGGAAGGGAACGCGCTAGGAGGTGGCATGGCCTTCCAGGCCATGAGTCACGGGCTGGGAGCCCGCGCCACCTCACCGCAAAGAATAGGGGCTACTCACAATTTAAGGGCGGAACGAGTACTAAGCCTCCAAATCTAAATCCAATAGAGGGGCGTCGCCCCACAGACTGTCGAGATCGTAAAAAGCACGCGGCTCCTCGCGAAACAGATGCACGATAACGGAGCCATAATCCAATAGAAGCCATCCGCCCGCCGGCGTCCCCTCCAAACGGATATGCTTCACACCCGCCTCTCGCATTCCGGTTCGGATGGCGTTATACACCGCCTTGAGCTGAGGTTCGCTTGACACCGACAGAAGGAGGAAGCTGTCGGCGATGAGGGTTAGCCCCCGCATGTCGTATGCGCAAATATCGAAGGCGTGGTGCTCGGCCGCAAGCGCGGCAATACGGCGGGCGTCCAGCAAAACATCAAGTTCGTCGTCCGTACTCTTTACGGCTTTGACAAGTCTGGCCAAAATTGTGCTCCCATGATGTCGAAACCCGCCCATTGGAGAGGCTGACCAGCGGCGCGGCCGCTGTTGGCCCCGGGTGTTGGCATTCCGGGGTCCTGGCCCGGACGCGGCTTCAGTGTTTGTTCAATTCGCGTACAAGAATCTCGTTCACCAGTTTGGGGTTGCCCTGACCCTTGGTGGCCTTCATGATCTGGCCCATCAAGAATTTCAGCGCCCTATCCTTGCCGTTCTTGTAATCGGCCACGGGGCCTGGATTCTCTTCGATCACTTTCAGCGCGATGCTCTCCAATTCGGCCGTATCGCTAATCTGAGCCAGGCCTTTTTCCTCCACCAATTGCTTCGCGGATTTCCCGGTGGCGAACATCTCTTCCAACACTTCCTTAGCCATTTTACCACTGATGGAGCCATCCGCGATAAGTTGCAGCATGCCGGCCAAGTGTTCCGGCGCCACGCGGCAATCCTGAATTTCCGTGCGGGCCTCGGTCAGCAAGGCCTGCAAATCGCCCATCACCCAATTCGCCGCCGGTTTGGCCTCCCCTCCGGCGGTGAGGACGGCCTCGTAGTAATCCGCGATGGGACGGGCCGCCGTGAGCACACCGGCGTCGTAGGGCGTGAGGCCGTACTGTTCTTGGAAGCGCTGCTTGCGGTCGTGGGGCAGTTCGGGTAAGCTTTCCCGAATGCTTTGCTCCCAGGCTTCATCCACTTGCAGGGGCGGCAGGTCGGGTTCGGGGAAATAGCGGTAATCGTGAGCGGATTCCTTGCTGCGCTGGGACACCGTCGCATTCTTCCGGTCGTCCCAGCCCCGTGTTTCCTGCACAATGACGCCGCCTTCCTTGAGCACGGCGATCTGGCGCTCGATTTCGTAGGCGATGGCCTTCTGCGTACCCGAGAACGAGGCGACGTTCTTGACCTCGGTCTTTGTGCCAAATTCCTTGCTGCCCGTGGGGCGCACGCTAATGTTCGCCTCCGCCCGGAGCGACCCCTCTTCCATGTTGCAATCGCTTGCGCCAAGGTATTGCAGCGTCTGCTTGAGGCCGGTCAGGTACTCGTAGGCCTCCTGGCCGCTGCCGATGTCCGGCTCGGTAACGATTTCGAGCAGCGGCACGCCCGACCGGTTGAAGTCCACCCCGCTCTCCGAGGAGCCGATGGTGTGGACGTTGCGCGCCGTGTCTTCCTCGAGATGCGCCCGCGTCACGCCGATGCGCTTGGGGCCGTTGTCCGTCTCGATTTCCACGAAGCCGTCGTAACACAAGGGCAGGTCGTATTGGCTTATCTGATAGTTCTTCGCCAAGTCGGGATAAAAGTAGTTCTTCCGGTCCATCTTGGACCAACGGCTGATGGAACAATTCAACGCCAATCCCACGGCGATGGATGTCTCCACGGCCGCCTTATTGAGCACGGGCAGCACGCCGGGCATGCCAAGGCAGACCGGACACACGTTGGTATTGGGCGGGGCGTGGAAATTTGTACTGCATCCGCAGAACACCTTCGACTTCGTGTTCAGCTCGACATGCACTTCCATTCCAATTACGGCTTCGTATTCCATGCAAAATCCTTACGCGATTGGGGGCCGGCCCATGTCCAGCCCCGCGTGTTGCTCGTAGGCATAGGCGGTGCGCAGCACCGTTTCTTCGTCGAAATGCTTGCCCATGAGTTGCAGCCCCAGCGGCAGATTATTGTCCGTTAGACCCGCCGGGGTAGAGATGGAGGGGATCCCCGCCAAATTGGCCGAGATGGTGTAGACGTCCGTGAGATACATCTCAAGGGGGTCCTTCATCATATCGCCCACGGTAAAGGCGGGCATGGGCATGGTCGGCGCCAGGATGATGTCGCACTGCTGGAACGCCTTCTCAAAATCACCCCGAATCAGTGAGCGAGCTTTTTGGGCTTTCAGGTAATAGGCGTCGTAGTACCCGCTGGAGAGCACATAGGTGCCCAGCATGATGCGCCGCCGCACCTCGGGGCCAAAGCCTTGCGTCTTCGAAAGGGTGTACAGGTCGCGGACGTCGTTCACCCCATCGGCGCGGAATCCATACCGGACGCCTTCGAACCGGGCGAG
>PUOI01000595.1 GCA_003552765.1 Candidatus Hydrogenedentota bacterium
GTAATTACCCCCAAGGCATGATGGGAAGCTGACACGACCACGGGCCAATCAGGAAGTTAGGCGGCATGAAGCCGGAACGTGCGGGATTGTGTGCAAGAAGGACGACAAGCGTGCGCTCAAGGAAAATGAGTCGGTATAAGGGGGATCTTACCCGATTGTATTTAGGTATACAGATAGCTGTGCGACCGACTCACAATGGAGTGCCGCTTGCGTGAATGCGGCTAATATCGTTTCAGCATCTATATAATCGATGTTTGGGTCAAGCCTAATAGCGGTCCCAATTATGTAGTGTGGATCGGTTTCACGATAGACCGTTTGCCCTATAAAAGGAAAGAGCAGAGAAAGGAAGTTTGATTTCTTGACCAAGACACCACCTTGGAACCATCTTGCCACATAGATCCATACGCGCTCTCCATTGCCCAGCTCAACTTGTGACCAACATACACGTACTCCTTCCACATACCTTACAACAGATCCCATCATAAACGCCTTTCAGTCACCGCCGGGGGACGTGTTCTGCTTGTGCCGGTATTACGCCGCCAGTCTCTCCGCCCACGGCGCAATGGCCTGTTCGAGTTCGTGTATGGAATCGGGAAGGGGGCCATCCCCGCAGCGCTTCCACCAATTTACGATAGTCATTCCGGCGACTTCGCCATTGTCCTGCCGGCGCACAAGTAGGAGACCGTCTTCGGTTTCCTCTGAATACGCCGGCGCATACCGTTGTTCTACCAGCCGGAGATAGAGTACATCGTTTTCCATGTCGTAATGGAGCCAGAGAAGATCATCCACTACTCCCTCTATGGCGTCTACCTTGACCATTCCATTGCTCCTCCTGATACCCTTTTCGCAAAATGAGCTGTCTTTACCAGGCCCAATGTCACATCCGCAACCACCATTATTATAGCCGTGGGCTGATCTCCCAAGCCAAAATAGATTCGGCACGCTTCGTCCGAGCGGCTGTACCGTATCTCAAAGGGTTTCCGCACTGCTTGCTCAACAAGCGGCCGCACCTCCGCCATCTCTGGATGAACCGTGAGAATATTCCCAAACCACGTACGGTCATGCAGCACGATGGATCGTTCCAAGGGATCCTTAAGCTTCGTGTTAGCCAACTTCCGCAGCCCCTTCATTGGCGTAATCATGCGGTTGGCCGGTCCAGAGCGTGTCCTCATTGAACTGGATGCGTTCGTGTTCCACGCCTCCGAAGACCATGGCGCCCATGGCGCCGTTGCCGATGGGCAACGCTTCTAGCCATTCTTCCGCCGGGCTCTCGTAATACAAGGTCACGGCGCCCGCCTGAACAGCAACGCACGCCGCCAATACCAGTCCTAGACAACACCTCATTTGATTCAACATTCGCCAAGCTCCGGTTTGTTAGTTTATGCTAGTATCTGTTCAGTCCGTAAATAGTGAATACCCCAATTTCGCCTGACGTAGCCTAAAATGCTGTCATAAATAAATCCATCCCGTCGGGATAGCAGGTGGTAGCCGATGGTTGAGCCCTCAAGGGGATAGCGTGTGGGCGATACTCCCGGAAACTGTTTGACGGGTTAAACCGGACGGCGTCGCGCAGCGTGGCTGACGGCAAGCGGTTGCCTGGGGCCGGTACTTGCGCTATGAGGTGGGGCGTCAGAGTGGAGGAGGGGGCAAATGCCGTGCAGGCGAATCCGCAGTCCCGAAGCTGGGCGGACGAGCGTTTCATGCGTCGTTCTGCTCGGAGGATTCTTCTTCCTCGTCCTTCTCGGGCCGATCCTCGCGCATGCCCATCAACACACGGGCCATGACCGAGACCATACCGAAGAGAGCGACAAAAACACCCGCGGCTGCGTTGCTCCAAATCGCCACGGGGACCGCCGCGATTAACGCCACAAGCCCCAACAGGATAGCCCCCAATTGGCCCCGCCTGATGCTCGCGACTTCCGCGTCAACCTTCTTCCGTTGGATGTCGTGCCGGTGCTGCTGCTCTTGCTCGGCCATCCGTATGCACCGTTCCGGGAAGGATGGGTCGATATCACCGTACTGGCGCAAAGCTTTCGCTGGCGGGAGGGGGCCTTGATAGTGATACTGTTGGATGATCCCGAGGCTGCGCTGGGAGAGCCGCCTCGGGTCCTGGGACGTGGACTCAGACTTCTCGGCGGATTGATTCTCACCGGCATGCGTTTCAATCTCTTAGTGTCTTTTCTTTTTCGACCGCCGTCCAGAGGTCATTGCCTACCGTCTCCCAGTCCCCGGATAATGCTTGACGGTCCGTGTCAAACCCGCCCCCCTCAGCATACCATCCTGAGGCGAGCGAGGCCACTTGCGCCATCCCAATAGCGAACAAGCGATACGCGTTGTGCTTGAGCGTCTGGATATGTTCCGCCATTTATCCTGGTCTCCTCGTCCACCCTTATTCACTACAACTCCCCGCTTCTTCCCGGGCCGTGTGTACGGACGCCTCATTGACGCCTTACTTCAATACTGTACCACACCCCAAGAAGGTGCTCAATGCAGAACCCTATTCCAGGCGCGGCACATACTCCCCCATCCGCGCGGGCTCCGTCTCGTTGTCAACCGCCTGCCGTAGCTGCCGCCGCCACGCCGGCCAAGCACCATGGACTATATGGACCGAAAGGCCCCCGCGCCGCTCTGGCCGCCCTTGTCCATGCAGTCCATCGCGTCCAGCAAATCCAAGCAGGACGTGAACCCGCGAAACCCACTACTCCACCGGCTTAAGCTGGACGGCGTCGATGATGACGTATCCGCCGGCGCCGTCATTGCTTACGGTGACACGGGCGGCGCCATCGAAGGCGAACACGCCCACGGGATGCAGCAGGCCGCGGGGTCCTTCAGGGGTTTGTGTTTGGTCCACGGTTACGGTTTCCTCGCCATCGGCGTGTTCAATGCGCAC
>PUOI01000457.1 GCA_003552765.1 Candidatus Hydrogenedentota bacterium
CGAACGAGCGGCCCTGGCTGCCCACTTGGATAACGCAGTTATTCTCCCGCGCGGCAGCCACCATGGCCTTGCCTTCGGCGATGGTCTTGGAGGCGGGTTTCTCCACATACAGATCCTTCCCCGCCAGACAGGCGTGGACCGTCTGCACCCCATGCCAATGATCGGGCGTGCCAATGGTTACCGCGTCAATATCTTCGCGGTCTAGGAGGTCGCGGTAGTCGGTATACGTGTCGATTTCGTCTTCATCATAATGGGTCGCCGCCGCTTCCAGGCGCTCCGTATCCACGTCGCATAGGGCGACAACACGGGCGTCCTCCGCGTAATCGGTAACCGCGCCGCGGTGGCGGTTGCCCATGGGGCCCAAACCGATGCAGCCGACGGCGATTTGATCGTTGGGGCTTGGGTTGCCTGCCCGCCCGAGCACGCGCGAGGGCAGAATGAGGGGCGCGGAAGCCGCGGCGCCTACTGCCAGAAACCGGCGCCTTGTTATCTTGCTCATACGAATTCCCTCCTCCTAGTGCAGGTTTGTCTTTCCCCGGAACCGTTTGCCGGTATGCCAACTCGCACATACCTTAGCACCCTACTGTTAGGAAAAGCCGTATTGGCCAGGGACGGCATGCGCCCCTGGCCAATACAGACTATTATGATGGTTTGTTAGCCTTCGTAATCCACGCGGAGATCGCGGATGGACAAGGCTTTGGCCGCCGCCTCAGCGATCGTGTCATCATCGCTTTCGGCAAGCTCTTCCAGCCGGTCGCGCGCCGCCGCGCCTTCTTCCTGCGCGATGGCATGGATGAGCGACACGGCCACGTCGCCTTCGGCGCCGTCCACGGCGTCAAGCATGGCTTCCAAGCCGGCATCGCCGGGGATGCGGACGAGCGCCGCGGCAGCGGCGTCCACCGTGGCGGAATCGTTCAACCATTCCGCGATCGCGGGGACTTGGTCCTCGGTTCCGCACAGGCCGAGCAGATAAAGCGCCTCATGCACGACCCGCTCGGGCTGGTCCTCGTCAAGCAAGCCGGCAAGGGCTTCCGCCATGGCGGCCTGGTCTGCTTCGTCAGCATCGGGCCGGGCGCTGTGGTGGACCATGTTGCGCAGGCTCCACTTGGCCGCGATGTACACGTTGCGGTCGTCATGGTCGAACAAGGCCGTCACGGGCTCCACGGCTTCAGGGCCGAACTCGGCGGCGTTGTTGCGCGCCTCCAGCCGCACGGCGCCATCGTCGGACGACAGCATCTCCACGAGTTCATCGACGCTTTCGGGCGCATCCGCCACCGCGCTTTGAGCGGCAAACGCCGCCAGCCCGCAGCCAATGGCCATCATCACTACACGCATTGGTTTCGTCATTCTCTTCTTCTCCTCCGCTGGTTATACGCGCCACGGGCCACGGCCGGATTCACGCATCAGGAACCGGCTGGCCTCTTCGTCGCCCACGACTTGCTCGTTTTCGGGGTCCCATTCAATGGGCCGGCCCAACCGGTAGGCCGCGTTGCCCAGGATGGAGTACGAGGCAATCCGGTGGCTCGCCTCGATGGGCATGATGGGTTCCTCCCGGGTCTTGATGCAATCCAGCCAATTCCGCCGGTTGCCGGGAGCGCCATTCAGTTCGGTGCGTTGCGCCTGGAATCCTCCAGAGGGCGCTTCGTATTCCTCGGCCTCGCGCAATGGCCAGGCCCGGCCGCCGATGTCGCCGCCGTCCACGGCGAGGCTCCCCTGCGTGCCGTGGTAGATGCCGCCGTAGGGCCGCTCCTGGTCTGGACTTTCGGGATCAAAGCCGGGCTGACGCCAATGCACGACGAGATCGCGGTGGGCGAATTCCCACGTCACGGACATCGTCGTCGGGCAATCGTAATTGCCGTGCTCCGGCGCGTGGCCAGTGGCCGTGATCTTGGTGGGGCCGGTATCGTCCAAACCCAGGAACCAGCTGAGCACGTTGAGCTGGTGGGTGCCCCGGTCGAAGATCATGCCGCCGCCGAAGTCCATGAAATGCCGCCAGGCCCCGTGATAATAGTCGGGGTTATGGGGCCGCCAACGCGCTGGTCCCAGCCACATATCCCAATCGAAGTGATCGGGCTCGGGCTGATCTTGGCTGCCGCCGCCCACGTTGTTCTCGTAGTGCCAGAGATCCACCTGCTGAATCTTGCCGAGTTCTCCGTTGCGGATGAACTCGCAAATCGAGGGGAACCGGTTCAAGCAACGGCCCTGGCTGCCCACCTGGACAATGCGGCCGTACTCGCGGGTCGCGTTGACCATGGCCTGGCCTTCGGGAATGGTCCCACTGGCGGCCTTCTCCACGTAGACATCCTTACCCGCCTGGCAGGCGTGCACCGTCTGCACCGCGTGCCAGTGACACGGCGTGCCGTACATGACCGCGTCCACATCGTCCCGGTCCAGAATGTACCGGTAGTCCGTGTAGGTATCCACCTCGCCATCTTCGTAATGGGTCAACCCCGCGTCGATACGCTCGGTGTCCACATCGCACAAGGCGACGACGCGCGCGTCGTCCGCCACGTCGGTGAACCATCCGCGATGGCTGTTGCCCATGCCGCCCAGGCCGATGCAGCCAATGGTGATTTGGTCGTTCGGCCCGGGGTTGCCTGCCCGGCCGAGCACCCGTGAAGGCACAATTAATGGCGCGGCCGCAACCGCGCCCGCCGCCAGGAAATTGCGCCGGGATATCTTGCTCATACGAATTCCCTCCAATGTACGGTAAACCACTTGATGTCCCTGGAAACATATTCCAGGATGGAAACTAGTCTATACCTTAGGCTCCTTCGGAAGCAACCCCACTATTGGCCAGGGGACAGGATAGGCGCGTCCCTGGCCAACAACGTTCACTGTGATGGTCTGTTAGCCGTCGTAGTCCACGCGCAGATCGCGGATGGACAA
>PUOI01000060.1 GCA_003552765.1 Candidatus Hydrogenedentota bacterium
AACTCGCCTGGATGCGGCAAGGCCCCAAAGCCCGCTCCACCCGGCAACAAGCCCGGCTCGACCGGTTCCACGAGCTGCAGGAACAACAAGGTCCGTCCCGTGACGAACCGCCGCGCTTCGCCATCCCCACGCCGCCTCGCCTCGGGAAGCGCATCCTCGATGCCGAGGAGATTAGCAAGCGATACGGAGAGAAGGTGTTGTTCGAGAACTTGACCTTCTCGGTTGAAAAGCAGATGCGGTTGGGCGTCGTGGGTCCCAACGGCTGCGGGAAGACGTCGTTGTTGCGGGTGCTGATGGGCCAGGAGCCGCCGGATACCGGGAGCATCTACATCGGCGAGAACACGGAGTTTCTCTATGTCGATCAGCTCCATGAAGAGATCGATCCCTCCGACACTATCCTGGACCACGTGAGTGGGGGCTCCATCCACATGGATGTGGACGGCCGCCGCGTCCATGTCCCCGGCTACTTGGAAAGCTTCCTGTTCGACAGCGGGGCCATCCGCATGCCCATGCGAAACCTGTCCGGCGGCGAGCGCAACCGCATCGAACTCGCCAAGAAGCTTCTTAAGCGCGGCAACTTCCTAATCCTTGACGAGCCCACCAATGATTTGGACCTTCCGACCTTGCGCTTGTTGGAGGAGACAGTGGCGGGCTTCGAGGGGGTAGCCGTCTTGGTAAGCCACGACCGCTACTTCTTGAACCGTCTCTGCACTCATATGCTTGTCTTCGAGGCGCCGGGAGAGACCGTCTTCATCACGGGCAATTACGACGATTACAAGTTGTACGCCGAACGCCGCGACGCCGCCAAGCAGCCCGCCGCGCCGGAACAAGCCGCCAAGTCCAAGCCCAAACCCGCCCAGAACCAAGAGCGGCGGCTGTCCTACAAGGAGAAGCGGGAACTGGCCGCCATCGAACAGACCATCGAGGAAGCGGAATATGAGGTGACGCGGCTGGAGAACGCCATCCATGAACCCGGTTTCTACGAGCAGCCCTATGAAAACGTTCAAGAAACGCTTGAGGCCCTCGAAGCCGCCAAGCAGCGCCTTGACAGGCTCTATGAACGCTGGGAAGAGTTGGAGTCGATTCCGGAGAAGTGAAGCCAGGTCAGCGCGCGAAACATCTGTCGTTCAACGCACTAGACCTTGCTTGGATCCGAATTCCTTGATGTGCTTGTTGGTGCTGACGTGTCCCCATTCCAATCACCCCTCTGCTGTCCTAAACAGACAGAGCAAGGGCCACAAGCCAAAGCGTCGGAATCACAGCCCGAAGGGCTTGAAACACAACAGCCCAGGGCAATCGCCCTGGGAAAGTGAGGAACTCATCTTCAGCCCTGAAAGGGCGTAACACACGCTCCCACCCGCCTGTAACGCCCTTTCAGGGCTAGTGCAGGGGAGGCCCCATTTTCCCAGGGCGATTGCCCTGGGCTGTTGTGTATTGGCCCTTTCAGGGCCGCTTTGGCTCATCGCGAAACGCTCTTCTTATCCAGCACGTCATATCAGGTTGGGCTTGATTACGAACCTCACAATGAAGCGGCCCCATTCGTTTGTGTTTAGGACAACAGTGCAATCACCCCCCAAAAAGCGGGAAGTCGTCGTTGGTTTCCGCGATGTATTCGTCGAGCATGCGGCGATGGTCTTCGAGGATGTCCCGCGAGTCCGGGTCCAATGTCAGGTCGCGGACCTCGCCGGGGTCCAACTCCATGTCGAATAGCTGTTCGGTGGGTTCGCCCTTGTTGTAGCGGATGTATTTGTAGCGGACGGAACGCACCATCCGGCCGTTGACATCCGTGGGTTCGCCGAACCCGCTGTGATGGTTGTTCTCCACGACGATGTAGTCGTGTTTGGGGCCGTCCGGGTGTCCCAAGGCGGCCCGGGCGGCGCTGATGCCCCGCAGGCCTTCCGGTTTCTCTATGCCGGCCAGCTCAAACAGGGTTGGAAACAGATCGGTCCCCAGGTTGACCAGGTGTTGCGTGTCCCGCGCGGTGGGTTTCGTGTGGCCTTTCCAGCTCACGATGAAGGGAACGCGGGAAATCTCGTCGTAGAAGATGGTCTTCTGATTCCAACGGTGCGAGCCGATTCCGTCGCCATGGTCGCTGGAGAAGACGATAATGGTGTTCTCCTCCTCGCCGATGTCCCGCAGCACCTCCAACACGTCGCCGATATACGAATCCACGAGTTCCGTCATCCGGTAGTAGCCCCAGAGGTACTGGCGCCACCGGCCGTCGTCATCATCCCACTCCCGCGTGGGATAGGCGTGCGCCATTCCCTCGTCGGCCTGATGCTCGCGGACGGCGGAAGGTTCGCCCTCGGAGATGGCCTTGTTCGGGCGGAAGGGCGGACACTCCTCCGGCGGGGGCGGATCACCCACGTCGCCATTGGGCAGATCGTCCTCGATTCCACTATGGATCCGCGCCCATTCGCAAATGTCATGGGGATTCACAAAGGAGGCAATAAGGAAGAAGGGCTTGTCCCGTTCGGTCCGCAGGAACTCCTCGCACGCATCCGGGATATCAAAATCAACCCGGTTGTTGCGGACCGCGGCCAGATAGTCGAACCCGCTCCATTCCCGGTCCTCGATCGAGCGCGGCACGTGCCATTTGCCCACGTGGCCGGTGTCGTAGCCGTTGTCCTTGAACACCTTGGCCAGGCAAGGGACGGTGAGATCAACCTGAGCCGGACGCAAATTGGTGATCACGCCGTTCTCGTGGGGCAACGTGCCCGTCATATAGCTGGTCCGCGCGGGCACGCAAATGGGGTTAGGAGTGTATGCCGCCTCAAACTGAACCCCGTGCCGGGCCAAGCTGTCCATGGCGGGGGTATCCAGGTACGGGTTGCCCGCGCAGCTCATGGCGCCCGCCCACTGCTGGTCCGTGGTGATGACCAATACGT
>PUOI01000589.1 GCA_003552765.1 Candidatus Hydrogenedentota bacterium
GAACGCGCTAGGAGGTGGCATGGCCTTCCAGGCCATGAATCACGGGCTGGAAGCCCGTGCCGCCTCACGGCAAAAACTGGAGGCTACCCTCAATTTGTGGATACCCCGGTTACGTCTGACTTAGCCTGACATGCATCAAATCCATCCCGTAGGGATGACAGCTGGTAGCCGGGGGTTGAGCCCGCGTGCGATAGCATGCGGGCGATACCCCCGGAAATAGAACCCCACCCATCGACCCCTTTAGGGGTCGCAGCAGCTGCATGCACAACTGCGCGCGCATCAACCCCTGGCTACCTTCTGTGACCCCGCTGGGGTCGTTTACACGTCCACCCACGCATAGAGACAAGGGTGCAGCGTTCCTTTTGAACTCCAACCGGAGCCAATCCGGCGGCGCAAAGCCGCATTGTCCACGACTTAAGGGTTGAGGAGGCACTGGAAACCCTGAGTGAACGCCCCCGCTCCCATGATATACAATGCCCCCTGCCATGTCGCTAAAGGACAAAACGCGCCGTGGATGCAGCGGACCTGCGTTCATACCACAAGTTGTGTAGCATATCGGGCAAAGACAGGGAGATCCAATCATGCTGAACCATGGACCTATTTGCCGCCGCGCCGTAGTGGTTGTATGCGCAATCGCCATGCTGGGAATCGGCGCGGTTCAGGACGCGCAGGCGGAAGCCGCGGAATTTCTTGTGACGGATTACGGGGCGGAGCCTGATAACGAGGCCTTGGATACGGCTGGCATTCAAGCCGCCATCGACGCATGCGCCGAGGCCGGGGGCGGCGTGGTGCGCATTCCCGAGGGGCGCTTCCTGTCGGGAGCGCTTCATCTGCGGGACAATATCCGCCTTGTATTGGACGAGGATGCCGTCCTCGAAGGAAGCAGCGATTATCAAGACTATGGCGGCGGGGATTGGACCGATGCGCTCATCACAGGCGACGGCGTTCAAAATATCGCCATCGAAGGCCCGGGCAAAATTGACGGCGTGGATTGCGAGAACCCCGATGGCGAGGAAGGGTTTCGCGGTCCCCACGCGATTTACTTGACCGGCGCCAGCGACATTTCCATCCGCGAACTGACGATTGTAAATGCGGGGAATTACGCCATTCTTTGCCGGGAAAGCACGGATGCCGAAATCGTCGATGTCTCTATACGGGGCGGTCATGACGGGCTCCATGCGCAAGACTGCGCCCGGTTCAGCATCCGGGACTGCGACTTCCGGACAGGGGACGACTGCTTCGCGGGCTGTGATAACGTCGATTTTGAAATCATTAATTGCAAGATTAACTCGTCGTGCAATGGGTTCCGCTTGGGGTGCGTCAATCTCGTGGTGGAGGGATGCACGATATGGGGACCCGGCGAATACCCGCACCTGGTGACCACCCGGGATGGCGGCGAAGGGCGGACCAACATGTTGTCGGCGTTTACCCATTTCGCGCCCGAGGACCGGGATCCCCAACTGCCCAGCGACAATTGGCTCATCAAGGATTGTACAATCGAAAACGTGGGCTTTGTCTATGGGTACGACTTTGAAGGCGGGCTGTGGCAAACGGGGCAGCCAGCCAAGAACCTCCGCTTTGAGAGCATTCAAGCAACTGGCATTGCCGAGCCTGTGCGGGTTCTTGGCGATGAAGGGCGCCAGTTTGAACTTACGCTGGACGGCGTAACAATCGAGCTTGAGGACGGGGACGGGGAGCGGCCTGTACTTGACCTAACGCGATTCGGCGCCCTGAACCTGCACAACGTAACGCTTCGGAACATGGGGGACGCCCCCGTGCTGCGCGCCCGGGATGGAGACAGCGTGCACATGGAAAACGTCACGGCCGAACCAAGCAACGACGCGCCGTTTGACTTCGAAGATGTTGGCGATGTGGACTCCGCCGAAGCCGGGTGATTGGGGAAGGCCGAAACTGTGGAAACGGCCCGCGGCGTATGGTAAAATTCGCTTCCAATCTTGCGTTGCCCGGTAGCTACCGGTTTGTCTCCTTCTGGAAAGGGTATCCATGGCTCGCGTAACAAGACAAGAGGTGGAACGTATCGCCGATCTCGCCCAACTGACACTGGATGAAGCGCTGATTGAACAGCTTCAGGCGGAGATGACGGAAATTCTCACCTATGTAGACAAGCTTAACGAATTGGACACCAGCGGCGTGGAGCCGGCCATGCACGCGTTGGAACACACCAACGTGTTTCGCGAGGATACGGTTCTCCCCTCCCTTGACCGCGAACAGGCGCTGGACAATGCGCCAAGCAGCGATGACGAGTACTTCCTCGTGCCCCGCATCCTGGACTCGGAGTAAGCGATGAACACAGTAGCGGAAAGCGGTTTGTATCGATTAACGGCTCACGAAATCCAGGACGCGTTGCGGGAAGGAACCGTGACCTGCGCGGCCATCGCGCAGAGTTTTCTTGATCGCATCGAGGCGGTGGACGGCAAAGTCCAGGCCTATTTGGACGTGTGGAAGGATTCGGCGATGGAGCGGGCCGAAGGGCTCGACAAGGCCATCGCCGGCGGCGAGCCCGCGCCTCCCCTGGCGGGCGCGCCCGTGGCGCTTAAGGATGTCTTTTGCACGAAGGAAGGCCGGACCACGTGCTGCTCGAAGATGCTGGCCAATTACCGCAGCCCGTTCGACGCCACCGTCGTGACGCGGTTGCTGGAAGCCGGGGCTATTCCCGTGGGTAAGGTCAACATGGACGAGTTCGCCATGGGTTCCTCGACCGAGAACTCGGCGGTCCAACTGACCTACAATCCCTGGAATCTGAACCACGTCCCTGGCGGCTCCAGCGGCGGTTCGGCGGCGGCCGTGGCCGCGGATGAGTGCGCCTTCGCCCTGGGCAGCGACACCGGCGGCTCCGTGCGCGGACCGGCCGCATGTTGTGGA
>PUOI01000444.1 GCA_003552765.1 Candidatus Hydrogenedentota bacterium
CCGCCAGGAGCCGGGCAAGCTCGGCCACGCGGGGACCAGGGGTCAGGGCGAATTCTTCTTGGATGACGTGAATCCGGTCGTTTCGCACGGCGGGCAACGAGGGCATGGCGTTCCAATCGGCCTTCAACCGTTCGACTTCCTCCTCGCCCAGCCCCGAGCCTGGCTGGAATTCCAGGATAACCTCGGGCTCCCGCATGACCACCCGCTCCTTCGAGGCGCTCACATAGGGGCGGCTTGCGTCAGCGTACACGTTGTCGCCCCCGGCGATCTCAACCAGCTCCGAGACGAAAGAAGCCCCGCCCATGGTGGGCAAGTTCTGGAGGTCGCGGACGCTGCGCGCGGAAACCAGAAACACACGGGGCCGCTCCTTATGCGCCACGGCTTCCCTAACCGCCTCGAGGTCCGCGGCGATCGCCTCGCGCAACGCCGTGGCTTCCGCCTCCCGTCCCAGGGCTTCGCCAATGGTCTCGATGCCGGAGTCGATGGTCGCTAGGCTGTCCATGTCGACATTGACGGTGTCGATGGCGTTGCGCCGGGTGAATTCCGCGACTTTCTCATGCCGGCCTTGCAACATGATCAATTCCGGCCGGAGCCGGGTCATCTTCTCGAAATCGGGATTGATGTAGCCGCCCACAGCCGGGACTTCCCGCGCCTCCGGCGGATGCTGGCAGAACGAGGTCCGGCCTATCACCCGGTCTCCATCGCCAAGGAGGAAGACGGTCTCCGTGATATTGGGCGCGAGGGTTATGATGCCCTCGCGTCCCGCGGCGGGCTCCGGCGCCATCCCGCATCCCGCGAGGAGGGCGCACAACGAGGTCATGGTGAGGATAGAGAGTAAAAAACGCTTCATGTTCAACACCTGCTATACGGGCGCCGCTTGCGGCGAAGGCGCCGTGGGGGATAACATTCATGAAATCGGGCGAAATAGTCAGGCGGGAATAACGCGGGGAGGCGCTTATTCCATGCCAACTTTTCTCGCGAAGTTGCCGTATGCACGAGGCCTGTGGGCAGGTCTTCTGGCTCCCGGATCAATCTACTGACCGCGCCTTCCCATTCCGCTTATCCGGAACAGTGGCTCATGCGGCGTTCGTCCCCGGTTACAGCAGCGCGTCTGCGACGGACTCTAACCGTACTTCCGAAATACCCAAGGCCGATGGGTTCGCTCCGCCCAAGGCGGGCGGCACACTTGGCGCCCGGAACAGAGGTTTGGTCCCGTTCCGGACTCCGCTTACAGTATAGTCCGAAGGGCGGAAGACAGTCAATTTTGCGGCGCCTTCTTTCCATGTATCCCGAAATCCTGCTACACTGCTGTCTACCGGGCGGCGTGGGGGGATAGCCAACGCGCCGTGTTGACTTGCCGCGCCGCCGCTCGTATCATACGCCCTTCCGGGATAAGCGGGCCAGGGGGCGCGCGCAAAACTTCTTCCGCCGGGCCTGTCCCAGGGATCCGGCGCCTTCCAAGACGCGGAACACGCCGCGAAAACGAGTTTGGATACGCTTTCAGCCGGCATGGGCCATGTAGTCGCCATAGCCAATCAGAAGGGCGGGGTGGGTAAGACCACCACCGCCATCAACTTGGCCGCCTGCCTGGCCGCGGCCGGGCGGAAGGTGTTGCTTGTCGATCTTGATCCTCAGGGCAACGCCACCAGCGGCCTTGGTCATTCGAACCGGGACGACATCGAGCCCACGCTGTATGATGTGCTGCTGAACGAAACCCCGGCCTCCGCGGCCCTGCTGGACACGCCCGTGGACAGCCTGAAGCTGCTGCCCGCCAACAGCCAGTTGGTGGGGGCGGATGTGGAGCTGGTGGAATTGGCGGAGCGGGAGTATCGGTTGCGCAAGTGTCTGGAGGACGTGCGCGGCCAATTCGACCATGTGTTCATTGATTGCCCCCCAAGTTTGAGTTTGCTCACCGTGAATGGGCTGACCTCGGCCGAGGGCGTGTTGATCACCATTCAGTGCGAGTATTATGCTTTGGAAGGACTGACCTCCCTGCTTGGCACCATCAAGCAAGTGCGCGACAGCCTGAATTCCGGGCTCCGGTTGGAGGGCGTGCTCATGACGATGTATCAACACACCCGGCTGGCGCGCGAAGTGGTCCATGATGTTCGAACCTATCTAGGCGAAAAGGTGTATAAGACTGTTATTCCACGCAATGTGTCCCTCAGTGAAGCGCCCAGTTTCGGAAAACCGGCCTTTCTGTACGCCCCCCGGTCGGTCGGAGCAAAGGCCTACATCGCCTTGGCGAAAGAGGTAGCCACCCATGGCTAATACAAAACGCGGCGCCTTGGGCCGGGGCCTGCACGCCCTGATTCCCGAGGAGCGCCACGAAAATAACCATACGCAAGCGCCCGTGGACGGAGCGCCCGCGAGCGGAACCCAAGTGCTCGAGCTTGATCCGCGTGGCATCGATCACAATCCCGTCCAGCCCCGCAAGCATTTCAATGAGGAACATCTCGAGGAGTTGGCGGCCTCCATCAAGCGCGACGGCGTCCAGGAGCCCATCATCGTGCGGCCCAAGGGCGATGGCTACGAACTCGTCAGCGGCGAACGGCGCGTGCGGGCCTCCGTCATGGCGGGGCTGGAGACCGTTCCCGCGATCTGCCGCGAAGTCTCCGACGAGGAGATGCTCAAGTTTGGGCTCATTGAGAACATCCAGCGCGAGGATCTCAATGCGGTGGAGTTGGCCCAGGCGTATCAGCGGCTCATCGACGAGTTCGAGTGGACCCAGGAGCGCGTCGCCGAGGAAGTCGGCAAGAAGCGGGCCACCGTGGCCAATATGCTGCGATTGCTCAACTTGCCGGGCGATGTGCAGGCGGCCGTCGCAGAAGGACGCATTTCGATGGGCCATGCCCGGGCCTTGTTGGCGTTGGATGCTCCCG
>PUOI01000225.1 GCA_003552765.1 Candidatus Hydrogenedentota bacterium
CCAACACGTACCACCGCAAGCGGCGGGGTAAAGCCTTGACGAGCACGAAGCTCACCAACATCCCCGGCGTGGGCCAGCGGCGCGCCCGGCAACTGCTCAACGCGTTTGGGTCTGTTGCCCGGATCAAGGAAGCGGACCCCGGCCAGATCGCCGAACTGCGGGGGTTTGACCTAAAACTCGCGGAGACCGTCAAACACCATCTCGTCCAAGGCGCAAATACGGAAGGAACGGCGCCATGAACCCCGCGGCGCAGGTCTCGGGATTCCGCAAGGTCTACAACACGACTGTTGCGGTGGATAACCTGGACTTTTCCATCAAGCCCGGCGCCATCTTGGGCTTGCTCGGGCCGAACGGCGCCGGCAAGACGACGCTATTGCGCGCCATGGCGGGCATCATCCCGCCCACGCGCGGGTGGCTGCTGATAGGAGGACACGACGTCGTGCGGGAGCCCGTCGAGGCGAAGCGGCGCTTGGCGTATGTGCCCGATGATCCCCACCTATTCGACGCCCTCACGGTGTGGGAGCACCTCGAATTCATTGCCGCGCTGTACGGCGTGGCGGACTACGAGCCAAAGGCGGACGAGCTACTTGAGCGGTTCGAGCTAACCGGCCAGCGAAACACCATGGCCCACGAACTCTCCCGCGGCATGCGCCAAAAGGTGGCGATCGCCTGCGCGTACATCCACGCTCCCCAGCTCATCTTGATGGATGAGCCCATGACCGGCTTGGATCCCCGCGGCATCCGCACGCTCAAGGCAAGCATTACGGAAGAAGCCGCCAAGGGAACCGCCGTTATTGTAAGCAGCCATCTGCTCGCGCTCATTCAAGACCTGTGCACGAGCTTGCTCATCATTCATCACGGCCAACAAGTCTATACGGGCTCCGCCACGCAAGCCCGCTCGTTGTTCGGCGACGTGGAGACGGACCCCTCATTGGAGGATGTCTTTTTCCGGGCCACTGGTCAGGCGGATTCGCCGTTCAATCCATCACCGTGAGGAACCCCATGGTCCACCCCGGCATCGTGACATTAATCCGATTGCGGATGAAGGGCGTCGTGCGCCAGTTCCTGCACTCCCTGCGCAGGCCGCGCCACATCGCCCTCAGTCTGCTGGGATTGGGGCTCATCGGGGTGTACCTTATTTCTCTCGTGACGAGCGCCATGGGAATACTCGAAGAAGGGGGCTCTCATGCGCCCTTCATGGTGGAATACCGCGATGCGCTCGCCACGCCGGCGATCCTCGCGCCCGTGTTGCTCATCTTCGCGCTCCTTGGAGTTCTCCTGACCCTCCTTCTCCCCGCCGCCCCATTGGCGTTCCAGCCCAACGAGATCGATTGGCTCTTCCCCGCGCCCGTTCCCCGCTGGCAGGTGATCCTTTACCGGTTATGGGGCGTCTTGCTGCAATCCGCGGTCATTTCCTTCGTCATCGCCATGGGAATGCACGCGGTCAGCGGCAATATCGTGCTTACCTTCCATGGACTGCTGTTCTACTGGCTATGCGCCAATTTGGCCGCCATCACCATCGCCCAGTGGCATCGCGGCTTGGGCAACGGACTGCGCAAGTGGGGGAGCCTCGTCGCGCTGGTGGGAGGGACGGGGATCTATGCCGCCTATATCGGATTCGCCGTAACCGGCGGGCCAACCACGGCTGAGGGCGTGTTGGAAAGGGTGGCGGCCGATCCGATCATCCAAGGCGCCGCGCTGCCCCTGCGGCCGTTCGCCATCCTCATCTTCGCTCAGGCCCCCGGCTCCAGCCTTGTCCCCAACGGCCTTGTGTGCCTGGTGCTGGTCCCCACCCTGGCGGCGGTGCTGTGCCGCGTCCATGAGAAATCCATCGAACGCATCGTGGCGGAAAGCGAACGCCATTACCAACGGCTCCAACGGGTCCGGCGAGGCCAACTATTCCAGGGCCCCAGCGGTTCAACGGGAAACCTTCGGTTACCCCGTTTCCCGCACTGGTCGGGTTTCGGCCCCTTGTACCGCCGGCAAGTCATGGCGGGACTCCGCCAAAGCCGCAAGCTGCTGCTCGTCTTTCTTGCCCTGGCCCTGGCGGGAGGCGCCGGGGTCCTCTTTACCGGCGGGGGCGGAATCGGCGCGCTGAGCGCACTCGTCCTCCTGGCCGCTGTGTATGGGGCGTGGTTTCTCCCCTTCGATTTCCGCGCCGACCGCACCCGGATGGAATGGCTCCGCGCCTTTCCCGTGAAAGCGGTGACCATGGCATGGGCGCAAACCGCCGCGAACGCCACCCTCGCCGGAGGCCCACCCGCGGCGCTGGCGTTCGCGGTGGCGCTCGCGGTAGACGGCCTAAGCCCGATCCCGTTCGTGGCCGCCCTTATGCTGCTGAGTTTTACCCTGTGCCTATCGGCGGTGGAGAACCTGTTCTTTCTCCTGTTCCCTCAGCACAGCATGTTCAACATGCGAGGCAACCTCCACGCCATGGGACAGGCCTACGCCCTATTCTTCATCCGCTTCGTCTTCTACTCCGCCCTGCTGTTCCTGACCTCCTTGCCCGGCGGTCTGGCGCTACTGCTCTTCGAATGGCCCGTGTTCCTCAGCGGGCTCATGGCCGTCTTCTCCATGCTCCTTGCGGCCAGCGGATTCATCTGCCTCACTGCCTGGGCCTTCGAACGCTACGACATAAGCCGCGAAATCGACGCCTGAATTAGCGAAACGTCCGCCCGTTAGACCGTGGTTCCAAGACCGTTTCTTTCTGGAAACCGTTAATGGGGTAATTGCTTGGAGTTTCACACTTGACGCGCACGCCCAGTCGCCGGAAACGACGGGGTGCGGGGCGTTTACATCCCCCGGCCCTATTGGGCCTGCCCCCTTCCGAAGGGGGAATTGAAGGGGATTCCCGGCGGCGGCCATATATATGCCGGCAAG
>PUOI01000153.1 GCA_003552765.1 Candidatus Hydrogenedentota bacterium
AGGGAACGATGGAATCCCCTTGGGATCTCGAATTCGTTCTCGCAGGCGGACCGGAAATCGAACCCGGCTCCACCGTGTATTTGCAGGGCGGAACGTATCGGCATCCCGATCGGGAATGGGGGGCCGAGGGCTATGAAGTCACCTTGCAAGGGACGGAGGACGCCCCGATTC
The DNA here is from genome assembly GCA_003552765.1 of Candidatus Hydrogenedentota bacterium. GTDB lineage: Bacteria > Hydrogenedentota > Hydrogenedentia > Hydrogenedentales > SLHB01 > SKRY01. The sequence goes on from PUOI01000153.1 coordinate 172, forward strand.
ACATCTGGCCCGTTCAAGGCGAACGAGCCACAATCGACGGCGGATTGACGGTCCGCGGCGCCGAGTATGTCTGGATCTGGGAGCTGGAGATCACCGTGAGCGAATCCGCGGATTGGGATCGCCGGACCGACGAGGCGCGGGCTTCCGAACTGGATGAACCCATCGGTCCCGCCGGCGGTCTAACCATCTATTCCGCGACAAATTGCAAGTTCATCAACCTTGTTGTACACAACAACAACTCCACCGGCGTCAGCTTCTGGCGAGGGGCGGTGGACAGCGAACTGCATGGATGTCTCATTTTTGAAAACGGATATGTTGGCCCCCAGCGCCCCCATGGTCCTGGAATCTACACCCAGAACGAAACCGGGGAGAAATTCATCACGGACAATATCCTTTGGGGCAACTACTCAACTACTATTCAAGCCTACGGCAGCGAGCGCGCCTATGTGGACCGCTTCCGCATCATCGGCAACATCGGATTCGGGCCATTCCAAGAAGGAGGAAGGGAAAGGTTTCTCATCGGCGGCGAACGTCCGAGCCGGGACATCGTTGTCAAGGAGAACATCTTGTACGACGTACCGTTGGAGATAGGCTACACCGCGCCTCACAACTATGACTGCGTCGTCCACGATAACGTCGTGGTCAATGCCGCCATGAGCATCAACCGTTACCGCGAGGTGGACGAGAAGAATAACGAGGTCATCGAAACGGACGAGGCGCGGCCCACCGCCCCGTTCCGCACGATACTTCGGCCTAACACGTACGACCCGGACCGGGCGCATCTCGCCGTGTATAACTGGCGCAAGGCGCCGGTTGTGCCGGTGGACCTCCACGAATTCCTGGACGAAGGCGAGCGCTTCCGGATTATGAGCGCGCTCGATTTCTTCGGCGAGCCAGCCGTGGAGGGGGTGTACACCGGCGGCCCCGTTGAAGTTCCCGTTCCCGTGGAAGACGCAACGGGAGGCGGCGAGTTTTGCGCGTTCGTAGTGTTTAAAACAGACAGCGCGAGGGCGGCCTTCTAACCATGGCCAAGGAAGGGGGCGCCATTCCATCGCGTCAAATGGGCAAGGAGATGAACGAAATCATGGAACGGAGAGTGTTTCTCAAGAATGTGGCCGCCGGGGCCGTTTTGCTGGCGGCTCCTGGCGTTGAGGCGGCGGCGGAAAGCGAACGGCGGCCGAATATTGTGTACGTGTTCGCCGATCAGTTGCGGGCGTCGGCGTTGGGATACGCAGGCGATCCCAATATAAGTGCGCCCCATATTGACCGGCTGGCGGAGGAGTCGGTCAATTTCCGCAACACCGTCTCGGTTTGCCCGGTGTGCACGCCGTACCGGGCGGCTCTGATGACGGGCCGTTTCCCGACTACGACCGGTATGTTTCTCAATGACCTCCATCTCCCGTCCAAGGAATTGTGCCTGCCCGAGATTTTCGCCGATGCCGGGTACGACACGGGCTACATCGGCAAGTGGCACCTCGACGGCCACGGCCGGGACTCGTTCGTTCCCCCGGCGCGCCGGCAGGGATGGGAGTACTGGAAGGCGGCGGAGTGCGACCACAACAACTACGACTCCCACTATTACACTGGCGATTCGGACGAAAAGCGGATCTGGGATGGCTACGACGTGTTCGCCCAAACCGGGGCCGCGCGCCGGTATATCCGTGAGCACGCCGGTGGCGATCGCCCGTTCATCCTGATGGTTTCCTACGGCCCGCCTCATCCCGCGTCGCGGGAGGCGCCCGATGACTACATCGCTCAGTATGCCGAAGAGGACATCGAGCTGCCCCCGAACGTGCCCCCAGAAGAGGAGGAGGCGGCCCGCGGGTACCTGCGCGAATACTACGCGCACACTACGGCGATCGACCATTCCGTGGGCGAGCTTTTGGAAACCCTCGAGGAAACGGGCGCTGCCGAAGATACGATTTTCGTGTTTACGTCCGACCATGGGGGCATGCTGTTGTCGCATGGTTTGCCCCAGCATTGGAAGCAAGTGGCGTATGGCGAATCGGCCCACGTGCCCTTCCTGCTTCGTTACCCGGCCGCCCACGGGAGTCAGAGGCGGACCGTCAGCACTCCGTTGAACACGCCGGACATCCTGCCGACCTTGCTTGGGTTGGCGGGCATCGAGGTTCCTGGCCCGGTAGAGGGGGAGGACCTTTCGGCCCTTGTAACGGAAGAGGGCGAAATATCGGGCCGGGCCGCGCTCTACATGTCCGTCGCGCCCTTTAACTACGGCTTGGGCGCATACCGCGCGGTGCGGACGGACCGGTACACCTACGTTCGCAACCGGGAAGGTCCATGGCTGTTGTTCGACGATCGCGAGGATCCTCATCAGATGGACAACCTGGTGGACAAGGAGGAGCACCAGAGCACGCGGCGCGAACTCGATGAGAAACTTCAAGCCGAACTCGACAAGATTGGTGACGATTTTCGCGCCCCGGAGTCGTATCTCGAGGAATGGGGATACGAGGTCAACGATCACGGAGCCATTCCATACCATGGCGATCCCGATCCTCAGACGCCTAGGGGTGAAGTGGACTACAGCTGAACAGAGGAGATATTGCCTGTCTCAAGAACGTTGGAAGACTCCGCAACAGACGTTACTTACACGGTCGACGGTTAGGAATCGCATTATGTTCCCGGATTTGCTTCGCACACGGCAAGGGGCGGTCATCGGCGTAGCCATCTTATTGGCGATAGGG
>PUOI01000198.1 GCA_003552765.1 Candidatus Hydrogenedentota bacterium
AACTGTGAGGTCGTTCTCCCGCGTAATCACGGTCACTGACCAACCGCGTACGAAAAGACCCGTAGCTAGAGCCGCCGACATCTCTGCTGTTCCCCCGAGATCCGGGGGGAATTCGTAAGCAGCAATCACCACCGAACGGTTGATCTGCCGGGGCGTGTTCACGGTGTGCCATCGCAGCCGTTGATCATCATAGGCTGTAGTCCCAACAAGCTGTGCATCGCTTTACCCACTTCGATAGCCCATACGTCCCAGTTCAATCGCATTTCGTAACGGCGTCTCGCTTGCTCCATCATCTCGCCGTGTTGTCGCGGATCGCCCCATATCGCGGCTATGGCTTCGGCGTATGCAGTGGCGGTGTCGTCCCGTGAGAGAATCAATCCCGTTTTCCGATGAGCCACAGCCTCTGGAATCCCTCCCGTATGTGATGCGATAACCGGCGTAGCAAATGCATGGGCTTCGCATATGGCCAAACCAAAACACTCGGCCCGGGAGGGTGCTAAGTAAAAATGACTGTGGACGTAAAGTTGGTGTAACCTTGCCAAGCTCGCCGCATTGGTTTTCTTCAGCCACGGGATAATGTTGATGTCCGGATCATCCAACGGCGCCGGAGGGCGGCATCCGCAAATCGTGAGCTGCGCGTTGACTCCCATAGTGCGCAGAGTACGAACCGTTTTCACGGCGATCGCGCCGCCCTTACGGTTCCAATCATTGCCAATAAGCAACAAGCGGCACACACTGCGGTCCGATTTTTCCGCCATGAGGTTTTGCAACGGAGGGGTAGCCGCCTCAATATTGCCTCCGGACGGGATCACAGTAACCTTATCGGGCTCGGCGTAGTAGTCACCCACAGTCGAGTGGGCTGCCCACTCCGTGGGATGAACAATCAACTGGGCTCGATCCGTCGCCAAGTACGCGATCTGCTCTTCTTCTTGGACACGCTGCTCACTTAATCCAGAGAAGCCGGGGTAATACTCATGCATCCGCCGGAATGTGGCATCCGAGGCATATACTACCGGGATACCTGTGTTGAGATGAGCTGCCACGTGTGAGCCATGGGGCAGAAACAGCACATCGTAGGAGCCCCCCTCAAGCAGGGCCTCCGCCTTGGCCGCAAGGGATTTGGAGTGGGCGACGGGGGATACCGGTTTCGTAGAACCCGCCGCTCGCCCCAAACGCCGCTTTGCACGTCTCCACAGGGCGGGCCGCCGCAGTTCGGACAACACGATCGGATAGACCTGCCCTACGTGCCTGGCGAGGGCCTTAGCCATATAGTGGTGCCCGTGCGATTCAGGGTCACTTACATCACGCGTTGAAAGATATGCGATTCGTATCGGACTCACCGGGCGCCTCCTCCCGCTTTCGTTATGGCATACTGTCGTCTACTCGGAGCGCCGCGCACCCAGACGACGGGAAGCATGGCGCGGCTGCCCCCAGGATTGGAACTAACAGAATCTGGCGCCTATCTCGACGCCTTAACTTGTGATGACGTCAGTGGGTGGGGATACCCCCGCTCCTTATCTCTGCGGAGACAGTTAAGGGGGTATCCCCACAGCGCTTCAACTTGCGCATCTAGTACTGAGCCGCCCTACTAAGCCGTTCAGGCGGGATGGGTAATGCCCCTGAATTAGCCTTTCTTCCGGCTCATGTAACGGCGCGTGGCGAAGCCCGCCAGACCAATACCCAGAAGGGTCATGCTCGCCGGTTCGGGGACGACTTCGACCCCTCGTGCGCCGACTACCAGGTCATTGTAGTCACTGTCGACGGGCAGTGTACCGCCGATTTCCCTGTCTTCCCATGCCAGGAGCAGGTCGTATTGCCGGGGCGCGATCGTCTCTCCATTGATAACCACCTCGTTAGTCCACCCTTCACCAGGCGTACGAAAGATAGCCAACTGACGAGAGCCACCGTGTAGGCTGGATTCGCTGTACCAGGTGGCTTCCCGGTTAGCAGGACTTGGACCCGTCGCCAAATAGAAACCGAAGGGATCTCCGCTTTCAGCTCGCTCAAGGGTTCCCTGATTAGCGCCGCCGAGTAGCCTACCACCTCCAGAAACAGCGGCTAGCTGCTCAGTCGAGCCAGGATCGCCAGGGGTGTAGTAGCCAAACTCTTGATGGTTACCGGCGTAGACGGCTTCAAACGCAAAAGAGCCGTCCACATCGGGGTCGATGTACGTGAAGAGATCCTCTCCACCCAAAATGTCGACGCCCCAGTCGTCGTACACGTCCTGGCTCCAGACGTAAGGATCACCGGCAGGCCGACCGTCCAAACCGCCGTAGAGCTCGTTCCAGATCTCGTAGAAATTGAGCTCATCGCCGCCAGCATTTGGTTGCCCGGGGCTACCCCAGGGATCTTCAATGGTGATCGCGCTGGCGGATCCGGCGAACAGAAATGCCGCAGCCAGGGCGATTGTCATCAACTTGTTTGTGGTCTTGCTCATTGTTTCTCTCCTTTGTTACGTGTTTGTCTTCGTGTGTTTTGCGTGCCGCGTTGGCCGCGGCCCGCGCCTCGCTCAAGCAATTGGTGTTTCACATGTTCACGTGCTGCTGCATCGGGGACAGCTTCTCTCACGCCATCATCTTTGCCGTGTCCTCACCTCCTTTCGGCCCTTACTACGCCGCCAGGGGCTTCCTCTTGGGCGGCGAGGCTGGGTAACTTGCCATCAACAGTCTTAAGAGCAACTCGGGCGCCAACTCGCGCGAGACGGCGGACGAACCGTTTTGGATATAATATGTAGGGTTGAACGGTGCGATATGGCCCTATATATTGGGCTTGGATGGAGATCTTAAATGCGGCAAGGCAGTGCACACGATGGTTTGTCATCGGTGAACAACTTGGGGGTATGTGATGTGTCTATGATTGAAGATGACTCATA
>PUOI01000350.1 GCA_003552765.1 Candidatus Hydrogenedentota bacterium
GCTTGAAAATCTTGGACTACGACGGAGAGGTCATCGAAAGCTTTCCCGATATTCACCAATACTCCTGGAGCCCGGATGGCCGAAAAATTGCATATCAGACTGGTCCGTATGAAGAAGCTGGTAAGGGATGGTTTCCCTCCGACGGGACCTTTATCTACGATCTGGACTCAGGAACAAGCCGAAAAGTCCACGATCGTGGCGTTGGGCTTCACTGGGCTGAATTTGACGGCAATCTTTACATATGGCGGGGATTCTCTGGACGCGTGGTGCGCTATGTCCCATCCAGGGATGTGATTGAGGAAACACCCTACAGTGACATCCACTTCTCCCCCGGCGGCGAGTATTACTATCGGCCTTCGTACGAAGGCAGCGGCTTCGAGTTGTACCTCCGCGACCCAAATGAAGACGTAACGGACGACTGGTATTTCTTGTCCATTCGCTCGAATCAAATCTATCCACGGGGATGGATCGGCGAACGTACGCTGGTAATCCCGGATCCTCGCGGAAGCTCGCACGGCGATTACCTTTTCGACCTGGACGAGGACATCGCCCGCCGGGCTTCCGGCCGGATCATTGACTACACCCAAGATCGACGGGGCATATTCGTTCTAACGCCGGACGGCATCATTACCGAGGAGGTTCAGGAACTCCCAATCGTTCCGCCCGAGGGCGAGGAACTCAGCTACATACCTGGACCGCCGCAGGCGGGTTCACTGGCTTTTCGGGAGTTGGGCAGCGTAGACCTGGATAGCCCGCCTTTGCGGGCGTTGATGTCCGATTCCGGTAGACACTTCACTGTGGAATATGGCAGTTCGGCGGACCATTTTCTGGCGGTCTACACGGACCGCGACGATGGCCTCGACGTACGGCGATTGCCCCGGGCCAGCGGCGGCTGGGTGGGAGATGACACCTTGGTGGCCCGGATTCCAGACACGGGGCAAAGCGTGGCGCTGCCAGCGGACCCCGAATACCGCTCTTGGCGTGATGCCGCCGGCAACCTGGCTGCAGCCGATACGCTGCAACGCTTCGGGACGGCGGCATGGGCCTATGCGGAAGACAACGCTCACGAGATTTTGGCGGTGGACGGCGCGCCCGTGTTCGACACGTTGCAAGAACTTTCCGAAACCACGCGCCAGCATTTTATCAGCCCTGTCAACTTGGAGCGGCTTGAGCGCGGAACGTTTTCACGCTTGGCCGCGGCCTCGGACGTGTATTTCGTGAACCAAGACGGCGCGCCTGTCTATCAGGGAGACAGGCTGACGCATAACGCGACCGAGCTGCACATGGTGGACGCATACGGCACGGTGGAGATCACGCTACCCGAATCCGGACGTGTCCAGCGCTTCGCCCATGACGGCCTCACCCAACGGGTGCTCGCTCAGACGACGTGGTCCGATGTGATTCTATTCGACGGAAGATCGGAGGAGCGCCATTTCTTTCCCCGGCGCGATCCCGAAATATACGCCGATATGGAATACTATCTGGTACCAGACCACGACTACATTGTGACCGTAATCAAGCCGGCAAGTAAGTACGTGGACCCATGGCTTGAACTGTGGAGTAACGAGGGGGATCGCCTAGCCACCATCCCCAGCGACGCCGGAACCGGTATGGACATCAGGGATGTGTACCTTTCCCGGCACATTCTCGTCGTAGTCTTCAACCGAACTGTCTACGAAGATCGCCAAACGACTCATCACCCGCTCTTGCGCGTTTACGGGCTCGATCCCGGTTAGAAACCCCAATTAATGTCATGCGCGGCGCGCCGGAGCCGCCGCACGGCGCGGGCCCCAACGAAGTCATCCGCAAGGGCGAGGAACTGATCGAACGGGTTCAATCCTTAAATTAATTCGCGCCTACGCAGCTAGGGGTTGAGCCCGCTCGCGCAAGCGAGCAGGGCGACACCTCTGGATCAAAGGTCCCAATGAAATGGACCCTGGCAGGGGGCAGAACTTAGGCTTCTGCGACCCCTGCCGGGGTCGATTTGTGTAATCCTCGTTTCCAGGGATATTGCGTGCTGAAGCGCGCTGCAACCCCTGGCTATCCTCTGTCATCCCTGCCGGGATGGATTTGCCGGACAACTACTGTTTAGGCCTTTCAGGCCACCAGCCCACGGGCGGGACACATTGTTCCGCACAAGCGTGTGTGTGAAGGAGCCCAGCGTGGCGTGATGCTTTCCCCTCCGCGTTTTTCGTCTCACGCAACGGCGCCGCCAATCGCATGAGATCACGCCAAGCGAATGGGGGAGGAGGGCGCCTGGAAGGGAGGACGCTCCGTTCCGGAAGTCATTGGGACATTTGCCGAATCCCGAGACAAAAGTCTAAGATAATCCTGCACTCGAAACGGATCTGCCCCGAAAACGGAAACCTGTGCCCCCGGATTCGGCGCTGACTGGGCGTTAGCCGTGAAGCCTCACAAGGGTTCCGTGATGCGGGGACGGGCAACTGGCTTTGGAACAGAAAAAGGAGCAGCGCCATGACTACGGAAGAGCGGTTGAAAGCGCTGGAAGCGGCCTTGAGGCGGGAACGCGCCGTGCGAAATGTGTTGGCGGCGTGTCTCGTATTGTTGGCCGTCACCGGCTTTTCTTTGTTTGACACCCCGGGCCCCCGAGTTGGGGAGGCCGCTCCCACGGCTCAGCCGCCCCTCGAAGCCGGCGAGGATTACGTCATCTACGGCATGGGGAAAGACGGCCAGACGCGGCGCGCCTGGGGGGCGGGCCGGTTCGTGGATCAAGGGCCAGGCGGCTGGATTAAGATGGATAGGCCGCCGGGTCCGGCTTGGATAAATCTGGAGGATGTCGCGGTGATAGAGCGCCGCTGAGGACGGGTTGGGCGAACTTGATGTGGGGGGAGGCTCCCACTGGCAAC
>PUOI01000629.1 GCA_003552765.1 Candidatus Hydrogenedentota bacterium
CTCTTCTACAATTGACTGCGCCATCGAAATGGCCGTTTTTTCATACTCCAGATCCACTTTGGACACCTCGTTCCGGACAATCACATTGTTTGCGACCAGCAGAAACACGGCGAAGATCACAACGGCAAACAGCGTGTAGAACAGATCGGTGTAATCATTCATGTGTCAGTCCTCCAGGGTCGTTGCCACAATCTCGTCAAGGGTCGTAATCCCGGCCTTGATCCTCTCGCGGCCGGATGCCCGCAGGGTCAGCATGCCGTTTTTGATCGCCTGCTGACGGATCTGATCCTCATCAATCTCATCTCCGGATTCGAAAACAATGTTCTTGATCTGCTTGTCAAAATAAAGAGCTTCGTGGATGGCGATACGGCCCTTGAAGCCGCGGTTGCACTTGTCGCAACCCGCCGGCTCGTAGAAGGTGGTCTCTTCGATCTCCTCATCCGTAAAGCCAAGGCTGCGAGGCAGTTCAGGATTGACATCCTCCATCTCCCGCTTGCAGATTTCGCACAGTTTTCGGACCAGCCGCTGGGCCATGACCAGGTTGATGGCATTGGCAATCAGGAACGGCTCCACCCCCATCTTGAACAGCCTGGCCACGGCGCTGGGCGCATCGTTGGTGTGCAGGGTCGAGAACGTAAGGTGACCGGTGTTGGCCAGCTTGATGGCGATCTCGGCGGTCAGCAGGTCCCGGATCTCACCGACCAGTACGATGTCGGGGTCATGCCGAAGTATCCCCCGCATGGCATTGTCGAAGGTCATGTTGTGGGAGATCTTGAGCTGACGCACCCCCCTGATCAGATACTCGACCGGCTCCTCAACCGTCAGCACGTTGACCGACGGATCGACTACGGAATAGAGCGCGGCCACCAGCGTGGTCGACTTGCCGCTTCCGGTCGGACCGGTAATGATCACAATTCCGGAAGGCTTGCGGATCGCCTTGTTGAAATCATCGAAGGCCTGATTCTGCAGACCGAGTTTGTTGAGGTCGGTGATCACCTTGCGGTCGTCCAGCACCCGGATAACGATGGACTCCAGCTTGCGGTCGAACTCCTCTCCGACGATCGGCAGGATGGAGACCCGGTAGCGGATGTTGGTGCCGTCGATGCGCCGCTGGATGAAGCCGTCCTGGGCGGAGTCGCGCTCGAAGCGGTCTACATTCCGGCTTTTGTCCTTCACCACGGCCGACAGTGCCTCGGGTTTGAGGTTCGGCTGGGTGTGCCAGAGCTGCAGCTTGCCGTCCAGGCGGAAGAAAATATCGGTTTTGTTGCCGGCGCCGGGGATGACGTGGATATCACTGACATCCTTGCGGACGGCCTCGACCAGCATGCCCTCGACCAGGGAGTTGAGCATGCTCTGGTTGATCTCGGCATCGAGCTGCTCCTCGTCGACTCCTTCCTCCTCGCCGGTCAGGTCCGGCTCTTCGTAGTCGTACTCATCCAGCAGATCCAGAAACTCGTTCTTCTGCTTATAGACCTGTTCGGTGATCTTCTGGATGGTCTCGAGCCGGCAGTACACCAGTTCGTACTGCTTGAAGGGGAGCCTGGAGGCGATATCCGAAATGCCGGGATCGGTCGGATCGGCAGAGGCCAGCACGAGGCGGTTGCCGCGCCTTTCATAGGGGATGGTGTTGCGGTGGAAAAGCTGATCCTCCATGCCGTCCGGGAGCTCTTCAATTATGGCCCTTGTATTATCGACCAGGTTCTGGTCCACCTCGCCGCTGGGCAGCACCTCGCGGAAAGCGTAGAGCTCGCTCATGTTGCTCATGACATCATGGCGGTCGGCGCCGAGCTCTTCGATGATCACGTGCCCGAGCCGGCGGCGTACCGATTCGGGCTCGGAAGCCTGGATTTCCAGAGCACGCTCAAGCTGATCGTTGTCGATGACCCCCTTTTTGACCAGCAGGTCGCCGATGCGTCTTCCGATGGAATTTCTGACGTTGGTGCTCATGGAAATACTGCGAATGTGTTGATTGTGCCTTGGCGGTGCCCGGCCGCGTCACCGTGCCGTAGATCAGCCCGGTGAAATAAGTGCTGCTTCGGATGAGACCACCGTGATGTAGACCAGGGCAATCATAATCAGCATGTTGATGCCCAGGTTGATCACATCGATCACGTTGTCCATTTTGTAGGTGGTCTGGATTTCATAATACTCGGCCAGCTGCTTTGAGTTTTCCTTCAGCGCACCCGATTCGGCACCCAGCCGGAACCGGCTCAGCGCAGTTTGCGGGAAAACCATGGTGGCCTCCATGGATTCAATCAGTCCGGCGCCGTCTTCCACCATCTTTCTGATGGCCACCTCCTTGACCTGCTTTTCGATGTACGTGTTGCGGCAGGCTTCGGATGCCACGCGGATCACCTCGATATTCTGTCCGGCGCCGCTGTAGAGCGTGTAAAATACTCTCGAGAAAATCTCAATGCTGGTTTTATGCAGCAAATCCCCCATTACGGGGATTTTAATCACATGTTTATCAAACCACAGCTTGCCCTGCGGGGTCTTGACAAACATGATAAACCCCACAATGGGCAGCACATGTGCCAGGGTTATCAGGATCCAGTGGCGCTGAATCCAATTGCTGAAGTCCAGCGTCGCGGCGGTCATGGGAGGAAGTACAATATCAAATTCCAGAAACATTTCGGCCATTTCCGGGAAAATGTAGGCCACATAGAACAGGACAACCCCGACAACCGCAATAAAAGCAATGACCGGCATCATCAGGGCACGGCGCATGTTTTTCTTGAAATCAGCGTCGCGCTCCATGAATTTGGCGGTGGAGTCGAATACCTGGGCCATGTTACCGCTTGTGGATGCCACGCTGAGCATGTAACAGGCGAACTGACCGAAGATTTTGCGGTGCTTGTC
>PUOI01000503.1 GCA_003552765.1 Candidatus Hydrogenedentota bacterium
ATATCCTGCAGGCGGGCGATTCCAATACCCCGTACTACACGAATTCGTCCCAGCTTCCCGCCGGGTTCACCACGGATCCGGTCGAGGCGCTGGAACATCAGGAAGCGTTGCAGATGAAATACACCGGCGGTACGGTGCTGCACCTCTACATGGGTGAACGGATCTCCAGCACGGAAGCCTGCCGCCGTTTCGTGCGCCGCGTGCTAACGCGGTTCCGGCTGCCGTACATCACCGTGACGCCCACGTTTTCCATCTGTCCGAAACATGGCTACCTCGACGGCGAACATGAGTTCTGTCCCCTGTGTGACCAAGAGATTGCCGCGCGCAAAATGAAGGAGAGTGTCTAATGCAAGAGCACACGCCTGAACTGAAACCCGAGGAACGCGTCCGTTGTGAGGTATGGAGCCGCGTGATGGGATACCATCGTCCGGTATCCACGTGGAACAAGAGCAAACAGACCGAACACGGCGAACGCGCCTTCTTTGAAGAGCCGAAATCCATGGAGGGCTGAGCCGAATGCCGGCGGCGGAACAGCTAAGGGTGGGCGGCCTGCTTCCCTTCACCACCATCGACTATCCGGGCGAACTGGCGGCGGTCGTGTTCTGTCAGGGGTGTCCCTGGCGGTGCCGCTACTGCCACAACCCGGAGTTGTTGGGCGCCAAGGGAAGAAACGAGATGCCGTGGCCAGAGGTTGTGTCGTTTCTGGAACGCCGCCAAGGGCTTCTCGACTCCGTCGTCTTTTCGGGGGGCGAGCCCACGCATCAGCACGCCATACATAGCGCCGCCGCGGAGAGCAAGGCGATGGGGTACAAGGTGGGACTGCACACCGCCGGCGTCTATCCCCGTGAACTGGAGGCCTTGCTCTCCAGCGTGGATTGGGTGGGGTTGGACATCAAGGCGTTGCCCGGCGAATATCCCCGCGTCACCACCGTCGAAGGCAGCGGCGCGCCTGCGTGGGAAAGCGCGAGGCTCGTGATTGAAAGCGGAGTCCCCCACGAAATCCGCATCACGGTGCATCCCCGCCTCCTGTCAGAGCGCCACGTGGCTGAAATCAAGGCGCGCCTTGACGAGATGGGAACGCATCACGTGGTGGAGCAACCCTGCCTTGTCAGCTTATGTCGCGATCCCGAGTTGCGGACGGCCGATGCCGAAGCGCTCGCTGTCCCGTAGCCCGTGGTTTCATGCAAGGATTTCGCCGAGGGCTTCCGAACCACGGATGGACACGGATAAACACCGATGAAGTGAACCACGGAACACACGGAAGCACACGGAAACCGCCCCTAGCCGGGTTGCTGAAGAAAACAATGGGGCGGCGTTGTAGCCTTGCCACGTATGCTTCAAGAACGAATCTGGAAAAGGCTCCAAGTATCCGTGTCTATCCGCATTCATCCGTGGTTCTCCGCCGCAGCCGGTTCATAGGAGTTCTCTTCTGAGTGTTCACAGTTTGGAAGGAACCGCGAATGAACGCGAATTTTCGCGAAGGAAGGGGAAGGCTTTCAAACCACGGATGGACACCGATGGACACGGATATATTGAGTCTTCTAAAAAATGAGCGATTTCCGTGTGCTTCCGTGTGTTCCGTGGTTGCATCCATCCGTGTCTATCCGCGTTCATCCGTGGTTCTTCTTCGCCTGGGCGGCGCGCTTGAATTCTTGCCGGATGGCCTCCAGCTCATCGGGCGCGGCTTCTTCCACGAAGTACGCCGCCAAGGGTGTTAGGGAGCCGTCAAGTACGCGGTCCACAAAGAACCGGGTGGCCGCGCGGGTCATCTCCTCCCGCGTGTACACGGGCCGATACACGAAGGTCCCGCGAACTTCCTCGTAATCCAGCACGCCTTTTTTCACGAGGCGGCTCACCATCGTCTTCACCGTCTTATAGGCCCAGCCGTGGTCTTCCGGCAGCGCGGCGTAGAGGTCGCGCGCCCGCATGGGGCCGTGCTCCCAAAACGGTTTCATGATGATCCATTCGCCATTGGATAGTCCGGGTATTGGGTCTTGCTTCGATTGAGATTTCATGGTTATCTGTCCTCCGCGAGGGTTATCATTCTGTCTATACAAGCAGTATGGCCTACACAGATAAGCGATGTCAAGTGGAAATTCTTCGGGCGCCTGAAGCGCTCCGTTATCTCAGCGGTCCCCCCGGTCCACGCATCTTCTAAACGCCTAAGGCCATGTGCGACAACAACCATGCACGCCGGCGCCGCGGCTTCACCCTCGAAAACCCAAAAAATGCATGGCATGACCATGGGAGGCCAAGGTCATGCCATGGAGGGTCTGTGCGTGACGTAGCGTTATTGAAGCATCCCTTTGATTTCCTCCGGGCTGGCGACTTTGCCCGTGGACTTCACTTCACCGTCCACCACCAGCCCTGGCGTCATCATGACGCCGGACGCCACAATCTGATCGGTGTCGGTGACTTTCTCGATCTCGCAGTCAAGACCGAGTTCCCGCGCCGCTTGTTCGGCGTTCTTCGCGAGGTTCGTGCAGTTCGGGCAACCAGGACCCAAGACTTGGATTTTCATGATGATCTCTCCTTTCAGGGTTGTTCGACAAGATACGCACTACGGTCAACTCACTAGCATCCCGTACGTAAATCCACTGAGGGTGGCCAAAATGACCACCAACACAATGAAGACGAAGGTTTTCTTTGCGCCGAGCACACTGTAAATCACCAGCATGTTCGGCAGACTCAAGGCGGGCCCCGCCAATAGCAGCGACAGGGCGGGACCTTGTCCCATCCCCGCGCCGATAAGCCCTTGCAAGATAGGCACTTCCGTGAGCGTGGCGAAGTACATGAACGCGCCCGCCACCGCCGCGACCACATTCGCGCGGATGGAGTTGCCGCCGACCGCCG
>PUOI01000363.1 GCA_003552765.1 Candidatus Hydrogenedentota bacterium
ATCCGCGTCCGGTACATCAGCCGTCGCATCCTCGGATATTGCGGAACCAGAGGGCCAAGGTAAATGAGGCATCCCCCGTTGCCCCATACCCTGTCCTGCTTCATATCGCAGTAGCTCAAAAGCCATCGCGTAATTGTGTCTATCATCGCGCGTCCTCCTGACGGGCCGCCCGCTGGAGCTTGTCGATAATGTCCAGCTGCTGCCGACCGTCGTCTTCGAACTTCTCCCTGGCCTCGATCTCGCTGCGGGTAGGCAGCATCTTTGCCCAGATGGTGCGATAAAACTCCTTGAGCAGGTCGGGGTACTTGCGTATTCTCGTAAGCAAGCTCCATGCTCCGCCGGACGGAGCGTCCTCGGGGCCGATGTCAGTGACGTCAATGTGGTCGAAGACCCACTGGACGACCTTTCTGGCAGAAACATTCGACTTGCCTGCAAAAGTGTCGATACTGACGAGCCTGTCAGCAGCACCGCTATTGCCAGCAGAAGCAGTACCTGGGCTTTGAAGCTGATCGGCAGGCGATGACTCCTGGAAGACCGCACGAGCTTCCTTGCTCGCTTCGGAATCGCTGTAGCCCTGTCTTTTAAGATTTTCACGATATTCGTTAAACGCATTCCATTTTCCTTCGGCAATAAGTCGTTTTTTAAACTGATCTCTTGTACCCATAATTACCATTAAATACAGCGCGACGGATTCTGTCAAGAGCCCCAAAATTAATATCGTGACAGACGGGTTAAGTAAAGGTACTTTTCGAACCGACGGCGGGGGTGTGGTTCGGATTTGAGGCATTAGAGTTGTCAAAAATCCTCTTTTTTGATGCGAAAAACAACGACAATAGCTGTCATTCAGTGACACAAAGACTGGTTTAGTGGGGTCGCATCAAACCAAAGACGCTTTTTGCAGGCGGCTTTCTCACGCGCGTGCTGCTGGCGACTTTCATTCAAGAGTTAGGCCAGGCTAACAAAAATTTATTTGACTTCTCGCTGCGTTGTGTTACACTTAGGGCACAATCCACAAAATAATGTTCACGGAGAACTGTTATGAAATCAGCCGTAATCTACGCCCGCTACTCGCCAAGACGCTACGCCGATGACTGCGAATCAGTCGAGGCACAGTTTGACTACTGCCTGGATTATTGTCACAAACAAAGCTGCCCTGTCACTGCCAGGCTCTATGACAAAGCGCTGTCCGGATCAGACGAGGACAGACCGGGACTTTGGCAGGCTGTTGAACTGCTAAAACGAGGCGATGCTCTGGTTGTCTACAAACTGGATCGTCTTGCAAGAAGTGTTTACCTCAGTGACATCATCGAGCGTTCCGTTAAAAACAAAGGTGCATCGATTGTCAGCGTATGCGGTGAAGGGACATGGAATGACAGTGACGAGGACTGGCTTATACGCAAAATACTCCAGACGCTGGCAGAGTATGAACGACGAGTCACCGCGGCAAGGACAAAGGCATCGATGCTTCGCCATCAGGCAAACGGCAGACGAATGAGCAAAGAAGCTCCCTTCGGCTGGACAGTCGATCCCGGTGACGGCTCACGGCTTGTCAAGAGCACAGCCGAACAGAAAACCATTGAGCGTATCTGTGCAATGAGACAATCGAAATTGTCATTGCGTGCTATATGCAGACAACTGGAGTCAGAGGGCATAAAATGCCGCAGCAACGACAAATGGCATCACTCCACGATAAGAAGCGTAATCAACCGCTGCAGCTAAGCATGTTCTAAAACTTCATCGGCCTGAGCGCAAGAAGATTTCAGGTCAAGGCCCCGGCGTTTTAGTCTCTGCTCCACGGCTCTGTAGTACGCTGCAAGCAGCTCTACTCGCTGCTGACGGTCGATACTGGCAAGGTCGATGGTTCTGGGCCTTGGTATGTATTTTTGCCGTCTTCTGGCGTTGGTGCAGCTTAGACAGCCTCTGCGAAAGTATCCCTGGCAGTAACGAAAGTTTGCTCTGCTGAGCTTTAACTTCCGCTTGCAGTGCTTGCAGATTCTATAACCACCACTCGATGAACTCATAAGATTTTCCGTCAAGTTTTTCCAGTGCCTGCTCCGGCGTTTTGCCGCGAAGTTCCTTGTAAACAACCACCGGCTCGCCTTTGTTGTATATCCTCCGGTCGTCGGGACTTTTCCACTGATTTTTGTGATGTATACCCCAGAGCATATAGCATCTGGCAACACGCAGAGGATTTGCGATGTCCCTGGCCATGGCACGCCAGTTGAATATCTCATCGTAAGTTTCGAAATTGGCACAGGTCTGCTCGATGCCCAGGTGCTCCATCACCGTCAGCACGGCAAGTACGAAGGAGTCGTCAGCGAATCTGGGGTCGTCGTCGAATTTGCCTCCAGAATCGCCGGACAGGCTGGACATAGTAAACCCTTTATTGTTACATATATACGCGTGGTACGTACGTGCTATACTACCTATTTCTATATTTTTATTTTTCATAGTCATGAGTTAGAAAATAGCTATGTCCATTATGTCCAGAGGTAAAAAAACCCCGTTATCAGTCGGCGTTCCAGTAATTTTCGGACACCCCGCCAGTGTGTCCGTACCCTGTATTTTCGCATTCAGTATGTCCAAGAGTCGCTCCGTGCTGCAGCTTGATTCCGAGGTAGCAGGTTTTCTTTCGTCCGTCGACATAGGGCCTGCTGTCCTTGGACAGTGGAAAGCACCGCTTTACCTCTTTGCCGAAATGGTGATGAGCCTTGGGACGGTAGCCGTTGTCCTTGCACCAACCCTGATATTCACTGTAAACATTGCTTTTAACGAGTCTGTCGTCGGCCTGTCCTGAGTACTCAAGATACTCCGATATAAACAGCCTGGCCGAGTTGCTCTCCTGTCGATA
>PUOI01000471.1 GCA_003552765.1 Candidatus Hydrogenedentota bacterium
CGGTGAAAACGGGAGGAAGCGAGTCCGCCCAGTATGTTGCGCCAGAACTTTTGCGTGCCCTCTAGAACGCCAGCGCCATGGCGCTCACCGCCGTAGATCTTCACGGAGTTGACCGGTCTCGGCGGATCGCTCACGAGTTCCCGGGCGGCTTGCATGTTGTCCCAATGGGTCTGTCCGGTCTGGTGGTTGTTTTGGGAGATATCCACATAGGAATAGAGGTCTGGGTAGTCGAAAGTATGGCGGTGCGTGGGATGGGTTAGGTCATGAGCGTCCCACATCTCAGTGACCTCCACGCCTACGCCCGTTTCTTCGGCCTTGTCCCGGATGAACCGCGCCCAATACCCGCTCCAATGCTCGGACTCGCTGGTCTCGTTGCTGACGCAATAGAGCACATTGCCGTGCTCAAGCGAGATGGACAGCATCTTGTCCACGAAAGCCTCTTGATACTCAAGCACCAGCGGGTTGTCCTCTTGCTCCGGCGTGGTGCGGAAGAAAGGATTCTCCAACTGACCGGGATGGGTGTCGATGGCCTCCGGCAGACCGCTCTCTTCGCTAGTGTAGTTGATGTTATTGACAGGGTTGAACGGATGCTCGGACCAGCCCATGCCGGGATAGGGTCCCCGGTCCCCTGCGAAATCAAACCGGTCGAAAACTTCAATCTGGACAATGATGTCCCGTTCCTCGGTCATCTCCAGAAAATCCCGGAACCGATCCCAAAACGCATCCTTGAACCGTTCGAGATCGTAGAGCCCCGTTTCGGCATCCCGATAAAACGCGTAGAGGTTATCGTCGTTGAAGAACTCGCTCTCATCGGATTGCCGGTCCCGGCTGCTCATCGTGTTGCGCAGATAATTCCCGCCCACGGAACCCAGCGTGTCGAGATGCGCTTCGAGACCATCCGGATACACGTTGGGGTGGTTGAACAGGTTATCGTGATTGCTGCCTCCCAAGAGCAGCACCGGCTCTCCTTTGTATTGCCAGTAGCGGGGATCCTCTTCCCAGGGCCGGATGCGGTCTTCATCAGCGTGCGCGGCAAAAGCCGCACCCATCAGAAGCGCCGCCAGTATCACGGTTCCAGAAATTGCGTGGGTCTTCATGATGTACTCCTCCTTGCTCGTTGTATGTCCTGACCCCAGCGGCGGATATGCCACATGGGGCCTCCTGTCTTCCACGCTTCACGCTCACGCGGGATCGATTTCGATGATTACGGGATGATTGCTCAGGGTCTGCGTGATTGACTCGACGTCCGTAAGGGTCTGCACCGGCGCCGTCCCTTGGGTCGGGTCATAGACCTTGACCGAGGCATACGCCGCGCCTAGATTCACGGTAACCTCGTCCGAGCCCCCGGCGAACCGCTCTCCCCACAGCGCCAACGCAAACACGCCGTTGCTCTTTTGCAGCAGCAGATCGTGCACGGTTTCCGGCTGATCGGGGATGGAATAGCCGAGTTGGCCGGGAGAGAAGTCTGAACGGTTGTCGTCCAATATGGCCGTGAGGTTGTGGAGATAGTGCGCGGCCTGGTTCGGCGTATAGTCCATCCTGTACATGGCGTAGGGTTCATGGCCGGGTTCGTTGGAGCGCGTCCTCAGTAGATAAATGGCCGTGTGGGTCCAGTCCCGTTTGAACTGAGACAAGTACAGGTTCAAAAACAGGCGCGCTTGTATGTCTTCGGTCACTTCATCGTCGCGGGGATAGCCCGTCTCCGTGGTAACCCTTGGCAGCGTTTTGAGTTCTTCCCCGGAATAGCCAGCGAATCCATTCCGCCACGTCACGCCGTAATTGTCGTATAAGCCACTGACCGGGCAGTCCGGCCCCGGACTAGCGCTGAGCCACGTCTGATTGTCGTGGAGACCGGGCCAGCTGGGGTGCGTAATGTAGTTGTGGCAGTTCGCATAATCGGCGTACGTTGTGCCAGGAGGCATCAGCGTGTCCGCGTCTTCGGGGATGGTCAGGAACTGCAAGCCAACGTTGTCCGTCTGGGCTCCGCCTTCGCTTATGTTCCAGACGGGATAGTCCCGCAGGATGGCGTCGTCCTTGATGGCCTTGTACAGATCGCGTTGAAGCTTGGCGACAGGCAGCCACGATTGGTCCTCTCCGCCTTCCTCGCCTTGATACGTGACGCCCCAATTGTTGGGCTCGTTGTT
Source organism: Candidatus Hydrogenedentota bacterium (assembly GCA_003552765.1). Taxonomy (GTDB): domain Bacteria; phylum Hydrogenedentota; class Hydrogenedentia; order Hydrogenedentales; family SLHB01; genus SKRY01. Next base: position 2,145 of record PUOI01000471.1, read on the forward strand.
GCCCTCCACCGCGAGCAGGGCGCCGGCCGCGGCCAACGCCCTGGCTTCCTCGATGAGCCTATCGACGTCCGTGCCCCCGCTCAGCAGCCCATGAGCGATGCGGACGCCGGTTTGTTCATGAAGCTCGATCATGTCTTCCGGGGAATTGCCATCCTCAAGCCCGCACCGAACCCAGCGAATGCCGGTATACTTGAGAACGTCTATGCTGCCCTCCAAGGTCTCTCCGCGGCCGGTGATACTGGAACACACGCCGATGCTGTTCAGGAAATCATTCGCTGGCGTGGCGGTTGCGCCCGCCGCCTGGACGGGTGCGGCCATTCGTCCCGTAAGCCCGAGACCCAGCATGCCGCCGGCGCCCATGATAGTGTGCTTCAAGAACCGCCGCCGGCTTTGTTTAGTTTTACCGCAGCCAAACGGCCGGCGTGTGGGTGAAGTATCTCGATGGTTTCCCGAAGAACCAGTCATTTGTCCTCCCAAATCGTTTAGCCTTAGTAGGGCGTCCAGCCTAAACTCGTTGACCGCCGAAGTGAATGCGCTAAGAAGTGGCATGGCCTTCCAGGCCATGAATCACGGGCTGGAAGCCCGTGCCACCTCAAGGTCAAGACACAACGAACTGGCGCCAACCACAGTACGTCTGTTTGCAGGGGTATCCTCTGTCATCCATCCGGGATAAATTTGTTACGAAACCATGTCAGGCTAAGTCACA
>PUOI01000412.1 GCA_003552765.1 Candidatus Hydrogenedentota bacterium
CCAGGTCCACACCGCCCATGTTTGGACCGATCGCCCGGAGGGATGGTGGCCCCAAGGCGTAGACCGCCCGGACGATACGCAGACGGTTCCCGATCACTTGGATTGGGACCTCTGGCTTGGACCGGCTCCGGAACGCCCTTACAACCCTGCTTATGTACCGGGAGATTGGCGCGGTTTTTGGGAGTTTGGCACGTGCGCGTTGGGCGACATGGGGTGTCACAACATGAATCCCGTGAACATGGCCTTGCAGTTGGGCGCGCCCACGAGCGTGGAGACCGTACGGCAGGAAGGAATGACCGAAGCAAGTGGTCCCACCTCATGCGTCATCCGCTACGAATTCCCGGCCCTGCGCGGCATGGACCCCGTCACCGTCTATTGGTACGACGGAGGCGAGTTGCCCGAAATCCCGGAAGGCTTGCCCGAGAACACGGAGTTACGGGATCCTGGTAATGGGACAATGTTCGAGGGCGCCGATGGCGTGCTCACGACGGTGGGACTAGATGGCCATGATCCCCGCCTGTTACCAGAGGAACGCATGGAAGGCTTTGAACAGCCGCCCCAGCTTTTGTCCCGCTCGCCAGGGCATCACCAAGAGTTCATTCAAGCGTGCAAGGGCGGCCCCCCGCCTCAGTCCAACTTCGAGTACGCGTGTCCGTTCACGGAGGCGGTGCTTCTGGGCAATGTGGCGTTGCGCGCCGGAGAGCGAATCGAATGGGACAGCGAGGCCATGCGCGTGACGAACGTGGAGGAGGCCAACGACCTGCTGCACCGCGAATACCGCGACGGCTGGAGCTTGACCCATTAAAGGGGCCAGATTACATGGGATCCTTCAACCCACGGAGAAGGAACTGATGAAGCACACGTTTGCCCACAGATAAGAGCAGGAGGTAGCGATGCCAGAAGAATCAAAGGAAGAGACACTCCAACCCCAACCCAAACCGGGTCAGCAGCAGTCGCCGCTTGTGTTCATCAGCCACGACTCTCGCGATGCCAAGATCGCAGAAGCGTTCAGCACCCTTGTGCATCGTGTCACCGCCGGTATGCTGAAGTCATTTCGCTCTTCTGACAAGTCGGGAACCGAAGGTATTGAATTCGGGGACGAGTGGTACAAGCGAGTCATGTCCAATCTCGATAGCGCTTCCGACGTCGTTTGTCTCTTCACGGAGCGCAGTCTTGAGAGACCCTGGATTTTGTACGAGGCGGGGGTCGCAAAAGCAAAACTGGAACGACCAGTTCTTGGTATTGCCTTGGGTGTTCCTCTTAGCCGTGTGGGGAGGGGGCCGTTCTACCAGTTTCAGAATTCGGATGATGGCGAAGAGTCGCTTTCCAAACTCGTCCTGCAACTTTCGCGCCGCATTCCTAACATTGAACCCGATCAAAAAGTGGTTGAAACACAAGTGCGCGAGTTTAAGGAATCCATAGAAGAGTTGCTCCCGAAACCTCAAGAAGATGGAGACTCAGAGCAAGAATCCCCTAGTGAAGCGTCAACAGCCAAACTATTGGAGGAGCTTAAGTATATAGTTCGGCAACTCCCCAGTAGAGTTGAGGCGCAACTAGGAAATCAAGAGGTAACCCAGCGAAATCGGCGACGTCGCGAGCTCTATCCTGTCCTGCTCAAACAGATAATTCATGGATTTTCCCACGAACTTGAACCTCGTATATTAGTCCTTATAATAGCGAGTTTCTTCCGGGACAATTTGCCATGGCTTTACGAACTTGCTCGCGAGGTTTATGAGGCATCCGATACGCAGGATCCGGTCCGCCAAGAGCAAGCCGTGTACGCGTTCTGGCATGTTTGGAGAAAGACCATGCAAGGCGGGGTGGCGGAGATGCTCGTTGACGAGTCGGATGAAATGCGCATGCTTCTGATGGAATCGACTGAAACCATGGAGTCCGTCTTAACGGGAATGCTCCGCAGTCCTAAAGAGGCTATTGACAAAAATAGGGCAGACAAACCAGGGCCCACATATATACCCAGACGCGACGGAGGAGGCCCATGAAACGCTCGTTGTCACGCCGCACATTTCTCAAAGGCGCCGCTGGCGCGGCAGGCGTCAGTCTGATAGGGCCGCGCATTGCGGCGGGCCGGGTGGAGCGGCTCGCCCCAACGGATCGTTTGAACATCGCGGGCATTGGCGTGGGCGGCCGGGGCCGCAGCGTGCTCGGGGCGCTGTCCAGTGAGAACATCGTGGCGCTGTGTGATGTCGATGACAACCGGGCCGCGAACTCCTATGAGCAGTGGCCGGACGCGGCGCGCTACACGGATTACCGCCGGCTCTTCGATCAGATGGCCAACGAAATCGACGCCGTGGCCATCTCGACGCCCGACCATACCCACGCCGTGATCGCCCTGGCGGCGATGGAATTGGGCAAGCACGTGTTTCTCGAGAAACCCATCGCGCACAGCATCAAGGAGGCGGGCGTCCTACGGGATGCCGCCAACTATTACGGCGTCGTCACGCAGATGGGCAACCAAGGCATGGCGGGTAATGGGGTGCGCGAAGTCTGCGAATGGATCTGGAGCGGGGCCATCGGCGAGGTTCACACGGTGCACGCCTACGATGAGACCACCAACCTTCCCGCGATGCGCGGAGACGGCTATCCCCCCGAAGAGCCGGAGGACATCCCCGATCATTTGAACTGGGATCTGTGGCTCGGTCCCGCGCCCCACCGGCCCTACCACTCGACGTATGCGCCCGGCAATTGGCGCGGGTGGTGGGAATTCGCCAACGGAGCCGTGGGAGACATGGGCGTTCACCTGCTGAATCCCGCGAACTGGGCCTTGCAGCTCGGCCATCCCGAAAGCGTGGAGCCGATCCGCCAAGTGGGCTTGACGGAGGAAGGCGCGC
>PUOI01000307.1 GCA_003552765.1 Candidatus Hydrogenedentota bacterium
AAAGAGATCTTTGCCCCCATCATCGGGCACGATGAATCCGAACCCTTTGGCGTCGCTAAACCATTTGACTGTACCTGTCGCCACGTTCACTTAACCTCCGTAATGGGTCTCTTGGGAAAAATAGCCGAGACCCTAAACTCGCCCCGGAATCACAAACCGGTCACGCCACCCCCCGGGGCTCAAGGACGGCGCTTCCTTGTACCCCGCTAGTCTACCCTGTCCCATGGGCAATGTCAAGAAGTTTTTTTTGAGGACCTTAATCACCGGATACGGGTACGTGCGGGGCGTTTACATCCCCCGGCCCATCGGGCCACCCTTTGCAGGGATTCGTAACGCCGGCGCAACGAGGGGGATCATGAAGCGATATGCTCCAAACGTAGAAGCGGCGCCCTCGCCGCTTACTGGTGTTGATGTGTTGCCTGCCTTAAGCGGCGAGGGCACCGCTTCTACGTCAACTCCCTGTGGTCAGTCACGACTCACCCGGTGTAGCCGCTGTGGATGTGGGAATCACTGCAACAAACGAAACCAGGCGCGTCTTACTGGACAAAAGACCGCCCGCTGAAGTATTTTTTGGAGGAGTGGCCCCGAAGTGAAAGACCATGGGGGCAGGCGTAATCCGTCCTTTGCCAATCAACAACGTTGCCCAACCTACACAATGGAAGGAGAGACCTTCTTGCTGAACGCCGCATTGATAATGGCCGCCGCCCTTGGCGCGCCTGAGCAGCCGCTGTATACCTTTGACATGCAAGCCGAACTGGAGCGCCATGAAGGCGATTCGGTCCTCCAGTACGACCTCTTGAAGTTCACCGCCGCCTTGCAAGGCCTCGCCAACCGCGACGCGCCCCGGTTGTGGCTGCGCTTTCTTGAGGGCGCCGGCCAGGACGGAACCATTAACATCGACGACTATTGGCTGGACCACTTCCAGGAAGGCTGGCTGGAGGACACGCCCATCGTGGCGCTGGACTCCCTGGAGGCGTTGTTCGCGGAATTCGAGGAACACCTCACGGGCGCCGTCGTGTGGGACCCGGCCGTGCCCGCCACCTCCAACGTGGCCGCCACGGTGTGCGGGGTGGAAGGCTGGCTGCCCGTGCGGGCGGACAGCGCCCTGTACGAGAAGGTCGTGGAGAATGGCCCCGAGCTGCCCGTGGAACGCTCGCTCGTGGACAAGTTCGACGGTTCGGAATCCACCAGCCCCAAGTGCGACGCCTATCTCTGGGCCATGCGCGAGTACCTGGAACAGGGCGAAACCCATTCCGCCCTCATGGGCCAATACGTGGACGCCTACACCCAGCAACCGGACGAGCCCGGCTTCCACTACAATGACCTCGACAACGCCGTGGTGGCGAATCAGGATTACTACATCGCCAACCGGGCGTTCATATGGGATTTAAGCCCGTGGCCGGACGAGGCCCCCGTGGATGACCCGGACCAGGAACCCGGCACGGACCGCGAAACCCTGGAGACGCTCCTGCGCGCGCAATACGAGCAGAATCAGGGAGAGACCTTCACCCGCATTGGCGGGTTCGCGCCGTGGAACCTCAAGTACACCACCCACGCCGGCGGGGCCAACGAACCCGTGCCCACGGAATGGGAGTTCGCCGCCCTCTTCTCGGCTTACAACGCGGGCAAGGACGCCGACGCCCTGGGACTGGCGGGCATGTCCAACGCTTCGGTCTTCATGCATCATCCCCTGAGGGATGAGTACGAACAGAATCCCCGGCCCGAGCCGGTCCCCCTGGAAGACAAGACCTATGTCCTCATCTACATGGGCGATTACGACTCCGCGGCCTGGCTGTCGCGCCATATCCCGTCCATTTGGGACGATCCCGTCCGGGGCGATCTGCCCATGGCCTGGGCCTTCAACCCGGGCCTGTCCGATCGCGCGCCCCACGTTTTCGATCACATCTTCCGCACCAAGACAGAGCACGACTGGTTCATCGCCGGCGATTCCGGGGCGTCCTACGTCAATCCCAGCTTGCTCATTGGGGACCGCCTCGGCAGCGGCTTGCCGGACGCCTTGGACACATGGGTCGAGTACAACAAACCCTACTTCGACCAATTCGATTACAGCATCACCGGTTTTGTCATCGATGGCAACGCCGGTTTTACGCCGTTGGAAGTGCAGGAGGCCTACACCGAATTCTCGCCTGATGGCGTGGGCATGCAATTGGATTTCGACGAACCCTTGGTCAATGGAACCCCATTCCTGCGGCACGCCCGGGACATTTACCCCACCATGGGCAACCTCGAAACCATCGCCGGCCAAATGGCGGCTCACGCGGAGGAGGATAAGCCGCAGTTCCTCATTTTCCGGTGCATCCTGGTGCGGCCAAGCGTTATTGAAGCCCTGCGCGGCGTGCTAAAGGAGCGCCATCCCGAACACAACTGGGTTTTCAGCGACCCCTACACCTTTTTCGACCTGTACCGGCGCCATCTCACGGGATCTTCCCCCGAGCATTCGACACCCTGATGGAGCGCCAAGCCTTCCCCGGGGAAATGGGACATGAACCTGTTGCGGGGGTGAGGTGACACGGGCTTCCAGCCCGTGATTCATGGTCGAGAAGGCCATGCCACCTCCTGACGCATTCACTTTGGCGGTCAACAAGGTTAGGCTGTAGTTCCGGCCTGAAGGTTGGGTGTACGTTGTTATCACACATGGACTTGGGGTGTCTAGGAAATGCATGGATCATGGGAACAGCTTAGGTAAAAAGCGCTTGACGTAACGTGGTGGGCGAAAGACGCGCCGGAGGCGCGATAGCAAGTAGCGTGGGGCAAGCGAAGCGCAGCCCCACGTAAGAGGCTCCCTACGAATCGGTCCTGAAGGGACCGAAGCGGCCACCGCCCC
>PUOI01000391.1 GCA_003552765.1 Candidatus Hydrogenedentota bacterium
GGTTAAGGAGTTGTGCGGCAACTGCGACGCCGTGGCGATTCTCGCGCCGAACTTCGCGCGGGTCGAGCGCGTAGGCGAGGTGGCCGATGCTGTGAAGGCGGGCGCGCAACTCAAAGGGCTCATCTGCGAGAAGCCCCTCGGCCGCACTGTGGCGGAGGCGGAGGAGCTGGTTAAGCTCGCCAAGGAGATGAAGCTGCCCACGGCCTACTTCGAAAACCAGATTCACATGAAGAGCATCCAGATGCAAAAGGCCCAGTTGGCGCCGCAGGAAGCCGCCATGGGACCGATTGCACTGGCCCGCTCGGCCGAGGAACACGCGGGGCCTCATTCGCCCTGGTTCTGGGATCCGACCCAACAGGGCGGCGGCGTGCTCTCCGACATGGGGTGCCACAGCATCGCCGTCTCGTGGTATGTGCTCACGCCTCATGGCAAGCCCGCCACCTTCTTGAAGCCCACGGCGGTGAGCGCCGAGACCGCTCTGCTCAAGTGGGGCCTTCCCCGCTGGCGCAAGAAGCTGCTCGACGCGCAGGGTGTGGACTACGCCAAGACGCCGGCGGAAGACTTCGCCACGGGCATGGTTACCTTCGAGAATCCGGACACGGGGCAGCTTGTGAAGGCGCAGTTCACCAATTCGTGGATGTACGATAAGCAAGGGCTGCGCCTCATGATGGACGGGCTTGGGCCAGGCTACGCCTTCGAGGTCAACACGCTCCTGTCGCCGATGACGCTGTTCGTGGGCGATGAGGCCGCCGAGGCCGTGGCCGACGCGGAGACCGCGCTGGAGAAGTCGACGGCGTCGCGGGGTCTGCTGACCGTTCATCCCAATGAGCCGGATCTCTACGGCTATAACGACGAGTTCTCGGATGCGCGGGCGGCGTTTCTCGAGGGTCGGGACGCCCTGTTGAACTGGGAATACGGCCTTGAGATCACCAAGCTGTGCCAGGCCGCGTATATGGCGGCCGAGGAAGAGAAGACGCTCGACCTGACCGATCCCTCGGTGCAGAACAGCCTCAAGACCTACACCTCGGCCATCGCCCAAGGCAAGGGCCACGATGTCCTCAAGGTGAAGAAGTAAGCGCCTGTTCCATCATACGTTAAGGAAAGCGCAAGCGGCGCGGATGCCCTAATCGCTGGGCAGAGTGGCGTCTCTGCGTTTACATCCCCCGGCCCTTCGGGCCACCCCCAAAGGGGGAATTAATAGCGCCCCATCAGGTGAGTTACGCTTTACCTGATGGGGCTGCTTTGTCTCATGTCCGATCTCGCCTAATACCGGCGCAATAGCTCCAGGAACGCGCGGTCGAGTTGATGGCCGTGGAACTCTTCGTAGTCCACATCCTCGCGGCCGGAGTCCATGATGCCGAAGGAGCCTCGCAGGTTCCAAAGCGCCCAGCCCACGCCGGCTTCTTGCCATACGGCGAGCTGGTCCTCCGCCCAACGCAACACCACGTCATGCGGCGTATAGCGGTGCGCGCCCCATTCGCCGACATGAACGCCCATCCCGCTCTGAGCAAGCTCTCTCCAAGGATCAAACTCCCGCGCGAGCCAGTCCCGGTCCATCATGCCGGGGCCGGTAAAGGGCTGGCCGGGTTGTTCGGGGTGATACTGCACCACGCGTTCTTCGGGCTGCTCAAAGTCCTGCGCGGGCAATGTGAGCACATGCTCGCTTCCATTGTCCTCGGGACGCAGCCCAAGCTCGGAGAGGGTCATCCAGTCGCCCTCTTCAGCGATAAGCTCAAGCCGCTGCGTCCCGGCGGGGACATCCGCCGTATAGTCGCGATTGTAAATGTTCTGGTAGATATCCCATTCCTCCGCGTGGATCACTTCCTCCCATTCGCCCTCGCCGGGGCCGGGCTCGAAGGAATGCTCCAGAATGGTTTCGCCGTTCGCGCGGATAACAAGCCGGGAATGATTCGAGACTTGCCTAACGCGCACGCGCAATTGCGTGGGGGCATCAAATGGGCCTTCGAGTACGATGGGGTCGTTCCAATCCGGTCTTTGCGGACCAAAGAGACGGCCGTTCAATTCCAAGGCGGGCCACACCGGCGTGGGATACGTGTCCGCGCCACTAACCCATGTGGCCCGGTAATGCGACAGCCCCATGGGCGAATAGCCCCGCGTGGATTGGGCGAGCCGAAGATCCTCGGCGGCCTCGAGGGGATCCCGGCCCCAGGCCAATCCGTCGGTAATGATGAGGTGATTGGGGTCGGCTTCCCGGATGGCCTCGATCGCGCCCATCACGGCGTTGAGATACGTCTCTTCATCCACGTTGGCGGGCTCGTTCACGAGATTGAAACTCACCCGCTCCGGCGGAATGCCGCGATAGCGCCGGGCGAGCGTTTCCCATTGATAGGCGAACTGCTCCTGCGCCTCGGTGTCTTCCCACAGGTTTAAGTCGTGATCGATTGCGGCGTTCACCGTGAAACCGGGCGCGTTGTGAAGATTGAGCGAGACGTGAACGCCGTATCGTTCGCCCAAGTCGACGGCCTCGTCCACGTGTTCCAGCACCGCTTCGTCGAGATTCGCCGGGGCATTGGCGTCCGTCCACTGCTGGTAATCCATGGGGAGACGGACAAAATCGAAGCCCCAATCGCTGATCCATTGAAAATCCTGCTCCCGGAAACGTTCGTTCCGGTAAAACTTTTCGAGCAGGTTGAACCCCCGCCACCGGGGCAGCGCCCGCCAGGAAGGGGCGGCATCCGACGCTCCTACGCGGCCCATGCCCGCCGCGGCCACGCCGGCCGCCATTATACTCGCCAGAAACTCCCGCCGTTTCATACGCTCACCGTCCTCCAGCAATTAATCGGCCAAAAACACAGGTCAGGAAATCGTGAAACGCATTA
>PUOI01000159.1 GCA_003552765.1 Candidatus Hydrogenedentota bacterium
AAGAACAGGGGTTCGATGGGGCGTTGCTTACCGTGATGGCGCTTCATCCCGATGGGTGGAGTCCCGTGGATCATTTTCTGGAACACCGCGCGGAACCGCGGAATCTGCCGACGGCCGTCTTCGCGCCTCACGGCGTGCAGTTCACGCCCTACCTCCGCGATCGGCAGAACATTCCGCACTCGTTTATCGGCGCCACGGAAGAGGTCGAGTGGCTGGATTCGGGGCTGCGCCTTCTCAACGCGGTGTGGCAGATGGACCAGACGCGCATCGCCGTGATCGAGGGGACCGACGAGCGCGAACAGACGCTGGAGCCGGTGGGGACCACCCTCCATTACATGCCGCTGGACCGGTTCGCCGAGGCGTATGACGCCACCGAAGGGGCCGAGGAAGCTGAGGCCATCGCCCAGACCTATATGGAGAACGCCGACGAAATTGTGGAGCCGTCGGAGGAAGACGTGGTGCAGGCGGCCCGCACGTATCTGGCGACCCGGCAACTCATGGAGGAGACGGGCTGTCACGCGGTCACCATGGACTGCCTAGGGCTGGTGACCGATCAGCGCACGCCACCGCCTTGCATGGCGTACATGCAGTTGCTCGATGAGAAGACTTGCGGCTGTTGTGAACGCGACATCACTTCGGCGCTCTCGCTTATGCTTTCGAGTTACCTCTGCGAGAAGCCGGCGTTTTTGCACAATCCCACGCCGAACACCGTGCAAAACACGTATGGCGGGGCGCATTGCACGTCGCCCACTTTGATGGACGGGTTCGACGAAGCCCCTGCATCCTACATTCTCCGGAACCACCACGAGTCCGACTGGGGCGTTGCTCCGCAAGTCCTGCTTCGGGAAGACCAGCGCGTCACCGTCATCCAGTTCCTTGGCGGATTCGAGTCGCTCATGGCGGCCACGGGAACCATCCTGCACAACATTGACACCCGGCCCGATTGTGGCAGGGGCGGATGCCGGACGGCGTTTCAAATGGAGGTGGACGATGTAGCCAACGTGTTGGACATCCGGGGCCATCACAACGTGCTGATTTACGGCGATCACCTTCAGGATATCCGCGCATGGTGCCGGCTTGCCGGCGTGGAACTCGAGCACCTGACGGGTGGAGCAATATAACTTCATAAGTGGTAGGAAGGGGAGACCGGGTGGCCTCCCCTTCCAAAACGGCGGGTTGGATAGGCCCGCGAAAGGAAGGATGAAAACGATGCGCACCGATGCAAGTGGCGGGAACAAACAAAGCAGACGTAGCGGATGCCCGTTGATGGGCCGGCGGCAATTCCTGGCGCGCGCAGGTGCGGCCGGCGGCGCGGCGTTGGCGCTGAACAGCGGGCTATTTCGGTGGAGTGTGCGCAAGGTAATGGGCAAACCGGTGATGCCCGGCGAAGGGGACGAACACGCTCTTGTCCGGGTGGGGTTCATCCAATCCCCGCCAGAGGTGTATCACGAAATGGGTTGGCCGGGCATGGAGTTCGATTCCGACGCGAGCCAGGCGCTTTATACGGAGACGCTTGAGCAGGCCGCGGCGGCCCAGGGCGTCACGCTCGACATTCAGCAAGAACGCCTTGGCGGCGATGATGTGATGGACGCCTTCCTTGAAGAGACGTTGGACGCGAACGCCGATGGCGTCATCCTCGTTAACATGGAAGCCCAGACTTACGGCATGCAGGGGATGTACCGCTTTCTGGAGCAGCGTGGCGGCCAAGAGCTTCCCTTGTTAGGCTTTGTGCCTCATGGGACGCTGCACCATCACCCCGGGGACTACGAGCCTTTCCGCGCGGCGCCGTATTGTTTCTTGGCCGGCAGCGCGGACATTGACTGGCTGGCGACCGGCCTGCGCATATTGAACGCGCGCTGGCAGATGGCGAACACGCGGCTCGCGGTGGTGACGGGCGATCGCGATGACGAACAAACGTTCGAGCCGTTGGGGACGGTCATCCAATACGTCCCCATGCAGCGCTACATGGAGATAGAGGCGGAGTGCGAAGGCGCGGATGAGATTGAAGCAATTGCCCGCACGTATCTGGACAACGCCCAGGACATCCTCGAACCTTCCGAGGAGGAGGTGTTTGAGGCCGCCCATGCTACCGTGGCGTGCCGGAGGGTAATGGAGGAAGCGGATTGCCACGCCCTGTCGATAAACTGCTTCCGTCCCGTCACGCATCAGGAGATCCTTCCCCCATGCCTTGGTTTCATGGAATTGAGCGATGGCGGCAGCGCCGGCGTGTGCGAGGCGGACATCCTGCCCGGGCTCACCCAGTTGCTGAGCCGTTATCTTCTGGACAAGCCTGGTTTCCTGCACAACCCCATCCATGACACCACGCGCAACCTGTATGCGGGCGGCCATTGCACAGCGCCCACGCGCATGGCGGGGTTCGACGAGGAGCCCGAGCCCTACATTCTGCGCAGTCACCATGAGGCGGGCTTCGGGGCCGTGCCGCAGGTGCTTTTCACGGAGGGCCAGCCAGCCACCTTGTGGCGGTTCCTTTCTCCGGATCGCTTGATGCTTTCCACGGGAACCATCGTCCGCAACGTGGATACCCATCCCCATGATGGAACGGGCGGCTGCCGGACGTCGTTCGTGATGGAAATGGACGACGTGGAGGATGTGCGGGACATCCGCGCGCATCACAAGATCCTGACCTACGGGAAGCATCTCCACACCGTCCGGGCGTGGGCTAGTCTCGCGGGGGTTGAATTGGAGGACGTCACAGGCAACGTGATGCACTATAGCAAGCCGGAAGCATAGAAGCCCCATTCATTCCTTGGCGGGGGTTCCTGAATTGGAGGCCCCGCCAAGGTGAAAACTGGAGGGGCCCGTACGGAGACTGGTCCG
>PUOI01000610.1 GCA_003552765.1 Candidatus Hydrogenedentota bacterium
GCCATCGCCGCGGGTTCATTCGCAAACCGATCCTGGAAGGCGAGGGGTTCGCCTTCGGCATTCACCGGCAAGGGGGTGCTTCCCGTCGTGTCCACCCCTATCCCGATGACGTCCTCCGGTTTGAAAGCCGGCGTGCGCGCGGCATGGGCCAACGCGCCCTTGACGCTTTCTTCCAAGCCCTGAACGTAATCCCTTGGATGCTGGCGGGCGAGGTCGGGCTGGCCCTCATCAAGGACCACTCCGTCCTCTCCATGAGCATACGGCCACGAATAAGCGGCCACTTCTTCCCCGGTTTGGGTTTCGGCCACCAGGGCGCGGACCGAATTGGTGCCGTAGTCAAGGCCAATGACGTACTTGGGCATAGCTGTTTTCCTTGTGATTTGGGTCCGAGACACAGCATTCGTCACGACTGGGCAACAGATGCATCCCGTTCGTGCAAGCGGCCGGGACAGACGCGAAGACCCACAAGGCAAGGCCAGCGGGCGTCAGCCTCGTTTGTCTGCGCGTCCTGTCCCGGCAATGTTGGTTCCACCCGTGGTTCCGGATCACGGGGGCCGGCGTTAGGTGAGCCAGAAGCTGAAGTACAGATAGGCCGCGATCACGCCGACCAGGACGATGGCCGTGAGCACATAGTCCGCCGTACCCTGGCTTTCCTGGTTCTCCCGGATTTGCTCCTCGCTTCGGCTGCCGTATGTGAGTCCAGCGATTTGCGCTGGATCGGGCGGCGGCGTAAGCAGGGATACCCCTATAATCACGGCGACGCTGGCGGCGAAGAGCACGCCGGCATAGTAAAGGAAATTGAAATCGCCGAAGGCGGCAAGGAAAGCGGGCTCTTCAAAGGTCTGGCCTTCTCCGAACAAGGCTTGGACGATCAGTTTGGCGATGCCCAGTACAAAGCCTATGGACATGCCCCACACCGCCCCATACGCATTAATGCGCTTCCAGAACAGCCCGAGGAGGAAGACCGCTGTAATAGGGGGCGCCAAGTAGCTCTGCACGTTTTGGAGATAGTGGTAGAGGCCGAGATCCGCGACGTGAGGCATCACGGGGATCCATAGCATGCCCAGGGCAACTACGACACCCGTGGCCACGCGGCCCACCCTGACGAGGTGCTGTTCGGAGCGGCCCGGCGTTATCTTCTCGTACACGTCCCGCGTGAATAGCGCGGCCGTCGAGTTAAAGAGCGAGGATAGCGAACTCATGAGAGCGGCCAGCAGACCGCCCACCACGAGGCCGCGCAGCCCCATCGGCAACAGGGTCATGACCATCGTGGGAAAGACCTGGTCACCGTCCATCACCGTTTCATCGCCTATGAGCCGCGTGGGGATGTCCAACATGCCTTTTTGGTGAAGCGCCCAGCCGATCATGCCGGGAATGAGGAACAGCATCACGGGAAAGAGTTTCAGCACCCCGCCCCACAGCGCGCCGCGCCGCGCCGTTCCGAGGTCGCGTCCCGCCAGGGTGCGTTGGACGATGTACTGATCCGTGCACCAATACCATATCCCTACAATAGGGGTTCCTATCAGAATGCCCAGCCAGGGGAATTCGGGATCGTCGAGCGGTCGCCAAAGGGCGAACTGGTCCGCGTTGGCGCTGGCCATGGCTTGCAGCTCGCCCCAGCCGCCGAGTTCGCGCAAACCAAAAAAGGTGAGGGCGATAGATCCCACAAGCAGCACAAAGGCCTGCGCCGTATCGGTGAACAACACCGCGCGGAGTCCCCCGATAACCGTGTAGAGTCCTGTTAAGATCACAGTCGCGAACGCGCCCACCCAAAAAGCGTTCTCCGGCGTGCCAAAGGTGTCGGGCAGCAAGGTCTGAAAGACGAGAGCGCCTGCGTACACCGTTACAGCAACTTTGGTGAAGACGTAGGCGAGCAGGGAAACAATGGACAGGATCCAACGGGCTCGCGAGCTAAAGCGGCGCTCAAGAAACTCGGGCATCGTGTACACGCCGGCCCGATAATAGAAAGGCACGAACACCCAGGCGAGCAAAAGCATCACCCAGGCGTGAAGCTCGTAGTGGGCCATCGCCATCCCTGACGTGGCCCCTTGGCCCGAAACCCCCACAATGTGTTCCGAACCAATATTCGAGGCGAATAGCGATCCTCCAATGGCGAAGAAGCCGATATTCCGGCCGGCCAAGAAGAAATCCTTGGGCGTTTTCTGCCGATACGTCGCATGCCACGCGATGCCGGCGATGAGAAGGAAGTAGACGCCGATGACCACCCAATCCCAGAACGTCATGATGTGTGTTCCCCTGTGTATGCGCTGCTGTCGCGCTGTTGCTTAATCTTGCTTGGTAACAAGGCCATAGTACCATGTCAACTGACACCCGGTCCCGCTCCTGGTCAACCCCGAACCGCCGGGTAAGTGCGCTGCTCCGGGGAAGAACATCCCCCTTGATCCCCCTTCAAAGGGGGAATTGTCCATCCAAAGCCGCCACACCGGGTGCGCCTCAATTCACCCCCAAGGTGAGCGGGTCAATTCCCCCTTGGAAGGGGGTGGCCCGAAGGGCCGGGGGATGTAAACGCCCTATACACCGCCCTATCCGGCGATTGGGATCAACCGTGCGTGACCGTTTACCCTTTGTGCCAATGCATGTCCCAACCCAGATAGTGGCTCAAGGCCTCGTGCACCGCATCGGCGGTTTGGGAGAGATTGGCGGCCACATGATGCTCGAATCCGTTCTTGCAGATATAGTGCAGCAACCCTTGTAGATTTGGAATCTCGAAGACCCCATAGCCGCCAAAGGTTTCCAGCGCGTCATCGGTGAAACGTCCTTCGCCGACGTAGCCCCGCACGCAGCCCCGGCTGTCGTCCGTGGAGACGCGGCAC
>PUOI01000590.1 GCA_003552765.1 Candidatus Hydrogenedentota bacterium
ACCGGCCGCCGTCGAGCCCGATTCGGCCATGGACGCGATTCTCGCCTTCGAACAAGCCAACAGCGCCGACGCGGCCCTGCCTGCTTGGCGCGCCATGACCCAGCGTTGGCCGGACTTCGCCATGGGCTGGTTCGCATTGGGCAACGCCGAACATGCCTCGGGAAATCCACGGGAAGCCGCTTCCGCCTTTCGTCGAGCCACGGAGGAAGAACCTGAGTTGGCGGTTGCCTGGTTGAATCTTGGCCTTGTGTTGGAGGAGTTGGAGGAGGATGACAAGGCCCGCGAGGCCCTCCAAGAAGCCGCCTCACTACCTAGCCGCTGGCGAGACCAGGCGCAGGAAGCGCTGACGCGGCTCGGCGGCTGATTACTGTTCGCGTCCATTCGCGATGTCCCATCACCCACAACCGAAAGGAGCAACAGATGCATCGCTTGAGAACATGGAGTCCATTGACGCTTGGAGCCTGCCTCGTTTTGGCGGCCCTACTTGCGGCGCCGGCGCTGGCAGAGGAAATCATGCTGTTCGATTTTCGTGAAGACGATCACGGCTGGCATGGCAATCCCCAAGTCGAAAACTTCCGCCAAGACCCCGAGGACGGCCTCGTATTCGATGGCGTGGACGTGGATCCCTGGATCGAGGGGCCGCCGCCGGAAAATCTCCCGCTTGGCGTGGAAGTGCGCCTCACCATCCGGATGCGTTCGGATGGCGATTCGACGGGACAAGTGTTTTACGGGCCTCAATTCGAGGCCGGCCGGCAAGTCAGCTTCACGGTCTTTCCCGATGGTGAATGGCATGAATACGAAGTCGTGCTGCCGCCGCAGGATGAAGGCAATCGCCTGCGCATTGATCCCGCGCACGCCGAGGGACGCTTCGCCGTGCAATGGATCAAGGCGCAGCCGTTGACGCCCGCGGCGAAGGTTCCGCTGCCCCAGCCGGAACCCGTGGAGATCCCCGAAGACGCGGAAACCCTGGAGGTAGAAGGCGTGACCGTCCGCCATGGCGAACGCTGGAACGCCTTTGAGCTTCTCGTGGATGGCGAACGGATGGCGGCAAGCCTTGTCAATGATCGCATCGGCTATGCCGTCGAAGATGGATCGGCGTTTCTCGATCTGCGGCAAGCCGATGTATCGGTGCAGCGCGCGGACAATGAACTCACCGTGGAGGCGGACATCGAGGACGAACACGGCGGGCAGTGGACGTTGCACCGGACGTTCCGGCCTCATGCCGCCGGGCTGACCGTGGAGGTCGAAACCGCGGTGGAAGTGGACGCGGAACGCCGGGTCTTCCACATGCCTTGGATGACCCTCTTCCCCGGACTGGACACCTTCGGCGAGAGCAAGACCCAGGCCATCTTGCCGGGCGTGGACTACCTCGGCGAGGATGAGCCCAGCAGCAGCACGAAGAGCTTCGAAGAAGACCAAGCGGAACGCCGCATCGTCGAGGATTACAAGCTGACTTCGCCCTACATGGCGTTGACCCATGACGGCCGGTACGTGGGGCTGGCGTGGAATCGCGGCGATCATCCCGCGCCTGTGTTTGATTCGCCCGATCGCTTACACCAAAGCGAGGCGCATCTCATGGCGCTGTGGCATCCCGGCGTGAGCAATGTGCGCCGGGAGAACCAAGTGAGTCCCATGGGCTCGGTGACCTTTACTGCAAACGAGCCGCAAACGCTCACCGTCCAGCTCTTCGGCGGAGAGGGCCATACCGTGGCGGATGTCGCGCGCCATTACATGGACTACAAAGGCGACCTGCCCCCCGTGCCGGAAATCGAAGGCCGCGCGCAACACGCCATCCGTCTGCTGGCCGCGGGCTGGCTCGATTCCGGCGCCTATCAAGACGGCTTGTTCCGGCACGCGGTATGGGAAGGCTTCGGCGCGCAAGCCGCGGCCGAGGCGCCCGCCCAGATGCTCTGGCTCGCCGAGCACACGGAAGACGCGGATCTGGCCGAACGCCTGCGAGAAGGCGCTGAACGCGGCCTCGAACAGCTGAGCCCAGCGAGCAACTACGCCGAAGGCATCGGCCACGTCAACCGGCCCGTCGCCCCGTTGCTATTCGGCCGCGTCGACGGCTATGTCGAGGAACGCGTCGCATCCGCCCGCGATAGCCTCCAGCAGTTCGATGAAGACGGCATCCGGCGCTACAGTCCGCCGGAGGATGGGCCGGATTACAGCCGGACCCATTGGGAAGACCACGCCAACGGTCACACGTTCATCCCCCTGGAAAACATGCTCGAAGCGGCCGCCTTTTCCGGCGATGAAGCGCTGATCGAAGACGCGCTCAGCCTGCTGGACCAGCAAGCGGAACACTATGCCGGAACCGTTCCCCGCGGCGCCCAGACGTGGGAGATGCCCCTGCACACGCCGGACATTGTGGCCTCCGCGCGGGCGGTGCGCAGTTACGTACTGGGCTACCAACTCACGGGCGCCGACGCATACCTCGAACAAGCCCGCTATTGGGCCTGGACCGGCGTGCCCTTCGTCTATCTCGACTACCCAACGGACGGTCCCATCGGCCTCTACGCCACTATCGCCGTCCTAGGCGCCACCAACTGGGTCGCGCCCAATTGGATCGGCCAACCGGTGCAATGGTGCGGCCTGGTCTACCGCTCCGCGCTCCACGAGCTGGCCGAAGTCGACGAAGAGCGCGGCCCCTTCTGGGACAAGCTCGCCCGCGGCATCACGGCCAGTGGCGTGCAGCAAACCTTCCCTTTCGACGATGAGGAACGCCAAGGCCTGCTCGCGGACTTCACCCTCTTAAAACCTCAAGTCCTCGACGGTCCCGCGATAAGTCCCGGGACGGTTCAGACCGATCTTGCCGAACGCTACGGCCTGA